>JABLXR010000002.1 GCA_013178015.1 Anaerolineae bacterium | reverse complement strand
CATAGCCCCGCTCGGTGTGCAGCCTCCCGAAGTGCTCCTTCATCTGCGCCCCCCGGCTCTGGCCGATGAAGCGCATCCGCTCCGCCAACTCATCGTCGTCCGTGACCACACACCCGCCCGTGTCCGACCCCAGCGTCTTCTCCGGGTCGAAGCTGAAACCCCCCGCCCGGGAGAGCGTCCCCGCCAGCCTGCCCTTGTAGCGGCCCATCACCGCCTGGCAGGCATCCTCGTACACGAACAGGCCGTGCCGCGCCGCCAACTCGTTGATGGGGTCCATGTCGCAGATGAGTCCGGTCTTGTGCACGCACAGGATGGCCCGGGTGCGCTCGCTGATCAGGGGCTCGATGGTACGGGCGCTCAGGTTGGGGCTGCCGGGCTCGGTGTCGGCAAACACGGGGATGTAGTTCTCGACACAAAGCCCCTGGATGGTGCCGTAGTCGGTGATGGGACTAACGATGATCTCGTCCCCCGGCTCGAAGTCCAGGGCCGCCGCCAGTATGGCCAGGGCCGGGGTGCAGCCGGGGGTGCCGATGCAGTGCTTCACCCCCAGCTTCTGGGCAAAGGCTCTTTCGAAGCGCCCCATCATGTCCACCGTGAGCCCCGAGTCCACTACCTCCTGGAGGTACTTGGCGCAGTTGGGACCCATCTCTCGGGGAAAGGGCGTGGGCAGCTTCCCCCGCTCCCCCAGGTGGGCCGCCGCCCCGTACCGGGCCCGCTCTCTCGGTGCCGTGTGCTCGCTCATGTCTGTTTCTCCCTACCTTCGGAGATTGCCACAGGGAAATGGAGACACAGAGGAAGAGACAGGGGCTGTCCCACACATGTCGGTCAGCACTGTCCATGCCTCTGGGTCTGTGCACCATAACCATACGGTGCCCCGGCATCTGGGCCACAGAGCCCATCTCTCCGCCAAGCCAGGTCGCCGGAGCCGCTTGGGCAACTGAACCCGGCCACCTGGAACACGTCGAACGCCCGCATCGTGCCGTCAGGACGGAGGCAGCCATTGCCAGATTGTACAGCGCGGGGCACTGATGAGGGAACCGCTGAGTTGGTGCAGCAAGTCTACGTATGGGGCGGGCCAGACCGCTACAGTGAGGGTGGTCGAGGTCGCTGCCCAGCACGCCGCAGCTTCTTGCAGGGCGGACGCGGAGGATCGCCCCTCTGCCCTGAGCCGGGCCAGGTACAGGGGGGACACAGGGACTGGGTCTAGCCCTTGATGCCGCTCAGGACTATGCCCTGTACGAAGTATTTCTGTGCCACGAAGAACAGCACCAACACGGGGAGCAAGACGAGGAAGGACGCGGCCATGAGGGCGCTGAAGTCGGTGCTGTACTGGCTCCTGAGCGAGAGCAGGCCCAGGCTGAGAGTGAATTCGCTGCGCTGATTGAGGTATATGAGGGGCCGCAGGAGCTCGTTCCAGTGAGAAATGGTGATGCTAGCGCATAGGCCCACACCCACACCGCTCGAGTGCCTCTACTATTGTGCGAATGGTCTCTGGAGGTACGTCGGGTTCGCACTCAGCGTGAAGCATCAGGCCGCCTCTGGGCCCGTTGAGCGCGTCGATGGCCTCCTGGATATGCGCCTCGATTTCCCTGCGCGTGGCGAAAGGGAAGAGCTGTCGGTCGAGGTCCAAGTGCACGCATACGTTCCCCTTCGCAACTCGCTTGAGCCCCTCCAACCCGTTTGCGCGTACCTGAGGATTGATGATAGTGACCCCACACTCTACCAGGTCCGGGATTACCTCAAGGATGTGGCCATCGCTGTGTAGGTAGAAGTACACATCATTGTCCCTACACATCCCAACTACTGCCTCGTAGCAGGGCTTGATGTAGTGGCGCCAATCACTGGGGCTGATCGGGAGGGACCTCTGGAGGCCGAGATCATCACCGCCAGACAGCATCTCGACGCCAATCTCGATCCACTTGTGCACTAGGCGGAGATTGTAGTCCCGCACCATGTCTATCAAAGCATCCAATCTCGGATCCCTGGTTGCCATATCCATCATGAGATTGGAGAAACCGCGCAGGTAGAACAGGCGCATATACATGAAGCCATGACTCAGCCCACCTGTTGCCAAGCCACCCTTCTGCTTTGTCTCTTGGATGGCCATGCCGCGAGCGCTCCAGTCTATGGGGTCGCCAACAAGATCGGTCCGTGCCAACGGATCGGGCGGCTGGTAGCTATCGAAAGCTGCCCAGTCCCTCAGCGGCGCTTCCTCTTCCACGGGTATGGAATCCAACCCTTCCTCGATGTTGTGCCAGACCGTACCCCAGACATCTACCCACCGTCCTGCCTTGTACTGGCGAGGCATTTCCATACGCCTGAAGTCGCCCTCGCGGTAGTGTGGGAAGAGCCTTGGGTGGCCCAGAACTATCTCCTCGACAGCCTCGCCGTACCGGATCCAGGTAGCAGGCATAATCGACACCACGCACGGAATCCACTCCGGGCTGTCGAAGAGCATCGCTCTCAAGGTGTTCTGCACCACAGACGCTTTCTGGTTACGCATGTAGGTCCCCTGCACCCTGCGTAGGCAACCAGGATCTGCTTCTGGTCCAGTCACCGGACACTGCAATAGACCGCAGAGTGTGGCCACGCGGCGTTGTCATTGGCAAGGCTTCACCTCCCAGCAAGACCGCCTAGCTGAATGCCCCGAATGAACTGCTTCTGCGCGAAGAAGAAAAGCACTATGACCGGCGCGATCATGATCGTGGACGCGGCCATGACGATGGGCCAGCGGTCGCCGTAGCGACCTTGGAACATGCGCAGACCTAGAGCAAGCGTGTAGTTGCTGTTGGAGTCGAGGTAGATGAGAGGACCCATGAACTCATTGTAGTGACCGAGAAACGAGAAGATCCCTACTGTGGCCATGGCCGGCTTGGAAAGAGGGGCTACCACTCTCAGAAGGATGCGCAGACTGCCGGCTCCATCTACTCTTGCCGCCTCCTCCAGCTCGATCGGGAGCCCAGTGAGAAACTGGCGCATGAGGAAGATGAAGAACCCCGAGCCAAACCAGGAGGGCACGATAAGGGGGAGAAACGTGTCGAGCCAGCCCAAGTCTCTGAAGATCAGGAATAGAGGCACGAGGGTGACTACGCCGGGAAGCATCATCACGGCTAGGACCAGGCCGAACACCAGTGACCGGCCCGGCCAGCGCAACCTTGCCAGCGAATAGCCAACAAGCAGACTGGAGAAGATGGTGCCTAGCATGGCGGCCGTGGCAACAATCACTGTGTTCTTCACAAACACCAGTAACGCTGGGCGCCCGGCGATCTCCAGAAGAGTGAGCATACTGGAGTAGTTCACCCACTGCGGTTCGCGGGGGATCCATTGGATAGGGTAGGTGAATACTTGGTTTGGCGCCTTGAGAGAAGTCGCTACCACCCATAGCAGCGGCACCAGAAAGGTGAACCCGGTCACGATCAGCACCACGTGCAGCAAGACGTGCCCTAGGCGCGCCTTGAGGCGTGCGGATCGCCACCAGGACGGTTGAGCACCGCCTCGGAGGAGAGGCTCCGCTCCTCGGCTCACCTGCGCCATGACTCTCCTTCCCGCGCCCGAACTCGGCCGGCAAGCCACCGGAAGCGGCACGTCAGCGAGCCTACTGCCCGACTTCATAGTAAACCCACCGGTTGGCGAACAGGAACTGAATCAGCGTGAAGAACATAATGATCCAGAACAGCATCCAGGCTAGGCTGGCCGCGTAACCCATTTTGAAGTACTCAAATCCGTTACGGTAGATATACAACACCGTGACCAACGTGGCGTCTTGTGGGCCTCCCCCCGTCATGATGTAGGTGGTAGTGAAGTTGGCCTGGAAGCCGTTGATCACGCCCATGATCATCTGGAAGAACAGAAACGGGGAGAGCAGAGGCATGGTCACCCTGATGAACTTGCTCCACCAGCCCGCCCCATCGAGTACGGCTGCTTCGTATAGCTCTTCTGGGATGCCTTGTAGGCCCGCCAGGAATATCACCATGGCCCCGCCCACACCCCACAGGGACATGAATATCAGTGCGGGCTTGGCTGCTCGTGTATCGAAGAGCCAGTTCACGCGCGAGATGCCGAACTGCTCCAGGAAGTTGTTAAGGATGCCGAACTCAGGATGCAGTATCTGCAACCACACCACTGCAGACGCTACTGCCGGGGTAATGGAGGGTAGGTAGAAGACGGTCCGATACCCGGCTATACCGCGCAACTTGACGTTCAGGGCAAGCGCCAGGGCCAAGGCCAATAGCAGCTGCAGCGGCACGCCGACAAACGTCAGGTACGCCGTGTTCCACAGAGATACGAGGACCTTCGGATCCAGGCGCAGCCTCTCCAGATTGGCGAGCCCCACGAACCTGGCGGGAGTGAGCAGGTCCCAGTCCTGGAAGACGAGGACGATGGAGTAGGCCATCGGGAATGCCCACCATATGAGGAATCCCAAGACAAAGGGGGCCGCAAACAGCCACCCGTCCCTCGCCTCCTGCCACAGCAGGCCGTGTCCGATCCGCCTCCCAGCCGCAACCGTCCCAAGCTGCTTCACTACTCGTCAACCTCGCACAGTCCGTAGAGGCGCCAAGAGCGGCCCGGGCGGCGCGGCTCTCCAGGCTACACCCAACAGAGCCGCGTCACTCGGGCCTGTCCCGATCACTTGCTATACTTGTCGTGACCAGTAGTCGTCGATGATCTTCTGCATGGTGTCATTGGCTTCCGGCATCAACTCGTAGGCCGTAGCATCGCCCGCGACCATGGCATCAAACGTGGCTTTCAGCACTTCGTTGTAGAAGTAGGTGTCGCTGAGTTCGAAGCACAGGTGCACTATGCCCGTGTCGAAGCCCTTGCTGAACGCATCCGTGTTCTCGAAGCTGTACTGCTCGCGCGCCAGCGGCGCCCAGACAGCACCGATGTCCTCGAGCACGCCCGGCTGCCGTCCGCCCTCGGCAACATGCCGTTGCGCGTCAGGCCCGCCGGAGAACTTGATGAACTCCCAAGCCGCATCCTTGTTCTCACGAGCGGCATTCATGGTGAGCACATGACCGAAGCACATGTGTGCTCGGTTGCCATCCTTGCCCTTGGGGAGCAGCACCACATCGAAGGGCGTGCCACCTTCTCTCTTGGCTTGCGGGCCCATCATCTGCGGCAGGAACCAGGGCCCCTCCATCTTCATGGCCACGTTGCCGGTCTGGAGCGTGTTGGTCCCTCCCTGCATCTCGGCAGGAGTGGGGCTCACTCTAGCCGTGTTCATCACCTCGTAGAGCTGGTAGTTCAGGGCGTCCATAATGGACTGCTGATCCCACCGCGCCTCATGCGGGTCAACCTCGGTGTCCCACTCCTTATCGCCATCCAGGCGCATCCAGCAAGCTAGGCGCTCGTATGACGTGTTGGTCTGGTAACCGTAGTACTTCACCCCGTTGTCCTCGTGGGTCAGCGCCTCAGCGATCCCCTTGAACTCGTCTAGAGTCCAGTCATCAGTCGGGTAGTCCAGCCCGAGCTTGTCAAACGCCTCCTTGGAGTAGAATATCACCATCGCGTTCATGTTCCATGGCGAACCGTACAGCTTACCCCGGTACTTGGTCTGTGGGTCGTAGACTCTCTCATACGCCGACGGCCAGGGTCGATTCCAGTCATCACGAGCGCGGTACTCGTCAAGAGGGGCAAGGGAACCTTTGCCTGCGTATTGCTGGAACCGCCAAGTCTGGCAGTTGATGACTTCCGGAGCTACTCCTCCGGCCAACGCAGTCTGAAGCTTCTCGTAGTAGCTGCCCACCGGCTGCTGAAGCCGTACCCTGATGTCCGGATATGCCTCGTGGAAGTCCGCGATCGTCTGCTCCGCGATCCAGGTATCGTTGATGTCACCCCATTCGTAGAATCCGATCTCCACTGGGCCCGTGGTCGCGGCAGCCGGCACACCACTCTCGGCCGCACCAGGCGCCTCGGCCACCTGCGCCGGCTGGGCGGCGGCGCAGGCAGCCAACACCCCGGCGCCCGCCATAGCTCCCACACCCCTCAACAACCCTCGTCTCGACACTCGGCGCTGCATTGCTTCCCTCCTCACCAAGACCAGGATGGCAGATGCCGGGCTACGGATTCACCCCGTGACCCGCCTGCGGAAGACGCCTGCTATAATCATAGCACCTGGCCACCCCGCCCATACGCCGGCAGGTGACACGCCGATGACAGAATGGTGACAACATGAGCGATCTCGAGTCCCTAGCCGAGTCGGAAGCGCTCCTTGCCCAGCTTCGCGACGCCCTGGCTCACTACTACGACCAGGCCTACCTGGTCCGCCATCCCCTACTGGACCGCCTGAACATCAGCCCCGGCACCGACCCTGTCTCCGCCGTCCAGGAGCTGCGCCGCCTGTTGGCCGCCGCCATCCAGCAGCTCCGCCCCCGCCCCGACACCCCTATTTCCGACCCCGCCTGGCGCCCGTACGCCGTCCTCCACCGGCGCTACATCCTCGGCAAGGAGCTCAGCGAAGTGGAGAGCGAGCTGCTCCTGGGCCGGCGCCAGGTGCTCAGGGAGCAGCGGAAGGCCCTAGAAGCCATAGCCCTCTCCCTTCAGCGCGAGCCGAGCCCTCAGTCTGTCCCCGCCGATGCCGGCGACAACCCTCTGCTACAGGAGATCTCGCGCGTGTCCTCGGATCGCCGCGGTGTGGATGTGGCCGAGGTGCTTCAGGGCGTCCTGGGGCCTATCCGCACCCTGGCCCAGGGTTCCGGGGTCCGGCTGATCGCCGATGAGCATCCGACCTCGGCCCACGTCTTCTGCAACCCCGCCCTGCTCCGCCAGCTCATTCTGGCCACGCTGTCATTCGCCGTGCGCTCAGCCGCGGGCGGCGAGGTGAACGTCCAGCTGGTCCCCCACGGTCGCCAGGCCCGTCTCAGGTGCGTCGCCAGGCTACCAGCCGCCCCTGACCCCGCATCTCGTGTGTCCTCCCCTCCGGAGCCGGTTCAGACCCTGGCCCAGGCTCAGCGGGCGGAGGTCACCCTACGGCAAGACGAAGCCGGGTTCACCCTGGACCTGCTCCTCCCCTCGGGCGATCAGGAAGTGCTCGTGGCCCTGGTGGAGGACAACGAAGACGCCGTGCGGCTCTTCACCCGCTACCTGGCTGGACGAGGCTTCCGGCTGGTCCCGCTCTCCGACAGCACCACCGCCCTCCCCCGCATCGCCGACCTGATGCCCGACGTGGTGATACTCGACCTCATGATGAGCAATGTGGACGGCTGGGAGATCCTGCAGCAGCTTCAGGCCGAACCCCGACTGCACCGGATACCGATAGTGGTCTGCTCCGTCCTCGACGAGCCCGAGCTGGCCCGATCCCTCGGCGCCACCGCCTACCTCCGCAAGCCTATTCGGGCCACGCAGCTCCTAGACTGTCTGAGCGAAGTGATACGTGACGCGTGATACGTGATGCGTGATACGTGATACGTGATATGCCTTGCTTGCTGTCTATCACGCGTCACGTATCACGTATCACGCATCACCGCCGACGTAGCGTGCTGGGAGCGCCTTGGCCAGCGATTCCAGCACCCGCACCATCTCGCCCGCGGTGAGGCCGGCATTTCGGATCAGCCGCATCTCCGCCTGCCCTAGAGCCGACAGATCCTGGGCGGGACCGCGCGCGGTCACCACCGCCACCGGCGGATGGACGCCCATGTCCCTGGCCTTCATCCGGGCCAAGAACTCGACCCCTCCCATGCCTGGCATGAGCAGGTCCAGCAGGATAGCCTGGGGCCGGAAGCCGTCCAGCGCTGCCAGCGCTTCCTCTCCCGAGGAGACCGCCAGCGTCTCCACCTGGGGCCATTCCTTGTGCACGATGCGCTCCAGGAGGGCCAGCATGTCGGCCTCGTCGTCCACCAGCAGCAGCCTCCCGGGGTCGCCGCACAACCGGCGCACCACCGTTACCACCTGCTCCGGGGTAACCGGCTTGATGAGGAACTCCTCCACCCCCAGTGCCGCGCCCGCCCGCCGCTCGGTGGGGAAGCCCGCCACCAGCGCCGGCAGCTCCGCCGGGGCCGCCAGCGCCAGCAGTTCCCGGGCCTGAGCTGCGGCCTCCTCCAGCGGCCGACCGGAGTACTCCGAAGCCCCAATCGTCGTCTCCACCGCCACGAAGACCATGTCCGGGTGGCGTTCACGGACCAACGAGGCAGCCTCCTCCACCGTGGTCGCCCGCAGCACCTCCACCTCCTCGGCGTGCCGCTCCAGCACCCGGCCTACCAACTGGTCGCGACACAGGACCACCACGCTAGCTCGGTCCTCGCGGCCCTGGGGACGCTGCGGCCAGGCCCGCCGAGGAACAGGCGGCTGCATTGCCCCCCGCCGCCCAGGGAGAGGTAGGGAGAAGTAGAAGGCGCTGCCCTGGCCCGGTGTGCTCTCGGCCCATATCCGCCCGCCGTGCAGACGGATGAACTGGCGGCAGATGGCGAGGCCCAGCCCCACCCCCTGGTGGGGGCGGCGCAGAGACGTATCCACCTGCTCGAACTCCTCGAATATCACCTCCAGTCGGTCCGGGGGTATGCCCTCGCCCGAATCCCGCACGCACACCGTCACCTGCTCCTCACTAGCGAAAGCACTCACCTCGATGAACCCTTCCCGTGTGGCCCGGACGGCGTTGTTGATCAAGTTCAGCAGCACCTGCCGCACCCGAGTGCGATCCAGCTCTAGCATCGGCAGGTGGCCCGGCAGCCGCACCCTTAGGTCCAGCCTGGAGTCCTTGAGGAGGCCGCTGGCCGTGACCGCCGTATCCCTAATCAGTTGCCCTAGGTCGGTGGGTTCCGGCATGACCGGGAGCCGGGCTGCCTCGATCTGCGCCAAGTCCAACACGTCATCTATCATCTGAAGCAGGTGTTCGGCATTGCGCCAGATGGTCATCAGGTCGTCGCGCAGGGAGGCAGGCCAAGGGAAGTCGCCGTAGGTCTCCGGCGAGAAGCACAGGATCTCGGCGAAGCCCACGATGATGTTGAGGGGGGTGCGGAGCTCGTGGCTGATGTTGGACAGGAACCGGGCCTTCACCCGCCGAGATTCCTCTGCCTCCAGCCGGGCCTCTTCCAGCTCCCGGGTGGTGCGGCTGAGGGCAGCGTGCGCGTGTCGGAGTGAGTCTAGCGTTCGGCGAAGCTGTTCCCGCCTGCGGGTGACCTCGGTGGCGGTGCGCCACGCGCGCGCCTGGCTCTCCATGGCCCACCGGAGCACCGTGTATAGATTGGTGGAGGACAGCCAGGAGATGGCCAACGTGGCCCACAGCAGCCCCAGGGCGTGCACCACTAGCAGCGCCGACTGGGCTGATCCTTCGCGGCTGGCGGCGAGGGCGAATGCGGTCAACCCGGCAGCCAAGACCGCCGACACGGCCGGCCCGGCGAGCAACAGCGACACGCTCACCACCAGGGACTGGTAGAACACCCACACCGGGTTCCCCGAGAGGTAGTAGCCAACGGCCAGAGCCGACCCCATGCCCAGCAGGAATATCCCAGTCCGCCACCTCTCCGGCAGCCCGGTGGCAAGCAGTGTGACCGTGGCACTGACCATCATGATGGCAGGCGGAATGCCTGGCTCCAGGCGCGGAGGTACACCCTGCACAGTCATCTCCGCCGCGATCCAGATCCACGTCAGGCTCAGAACCACCAGGCAGAGGCCCGAGCGGATGGGTCGCCGTAGCTCCTGCAGGTCAGCGCTGCCCGTGGACTCGCTGGCGATCGCGTCGCTCGCCGCCGCCGACATAGCTCCTCCCTGCTGCCTTGATGTAGAACGCTGGCCTGCGTTGATACTACGCTGATTCCCGCTGATCAGAAAGGAAGAGACAGAGGGAGCAAGGACGCGAGTCAGCGTCCCGCCGGCGTCATCCGTTTGCCTACGGAGTCAGATCGTTCTACCGTGTCGCCTGCGGCAAGCACTGGGGGGAGCAGAACGATGCCGAGAATGGACCGCTCCATGGCCCTGGTCATGGCCCTGACGGTGGCGCTGATGCTGGGCCTGTTGCTGATGGTGCTCGTCGGTCCAGGCAGGACCACGGGTCGGCCCGACGGGGCAGATGGCGGCCAGGGTGCCGAGATCCTGACCGCTCGGGTGATCCAGGTTCAGGAAGAGGGGATGCGCGATCTCGGCGATGGCACCCTGAGCGGCTACCAGAAGCTACTGGTCTTGGTGGAGAGCGGCTCCCTCCGGGGGCAGGAGGTGGTGGTAGAAGAGGGAGTCATCAATACCACCAGCGAGCAGAAGTTCTTCCGCCCCGGCGACCGGGTCTATCTAAGCCGCGTCTCCGGGCCCGAGGGCGACCATCTGTTCATCTCGGACTACGTGCGTAGCACGGCCCTCTTCTGGGTGTTCGCCATCTTCGCCGTCCTCGTGGTGCTGGTCGGATGGAGCAAGGGCCTTCGCTCCCTGGCGGGGACAGCCTTCAGCGTGCTGGTCATCTTCGGGTTCATCGTTCCCCGCATCATGGCCGGGGACGATCCCCTCACCGTCAGTCTCCTGGGCGCCCTGGTTCTGCTCACCGTCTCCACCTACCTGGTCTTCGGCTGGAACGTGAAGGCGCACGCCGCTGTGGCCGGCATGATGCTGAGCCTCCTCGTCACCGGCTTGCTGGCCTCCGTGTTCGTGGACTGGACCCGTCTGACGGGCTTCGGCTCGGAAGAGAGCACCTACCTGCTGATGGAATTGGGCCCCACCGTCAACCTGAGAGGCATCGTACTGGGCGGCATCATCATAGGCGCCCTGGGCGTGCTGGACGATATCTGCGTGAGCCAGTCGTCCTCCGTGTTCGAGCTCGAGCGGGCCAACCCCGACCTCCCCTGGATGGAGTTGTTCCGGCGGAGCCTCAACATCGGGCGAGACCACATCTCGGCTTCGGCCAACACCCTGGTCCTGGCCTACGTCGGCGCTTCCCTTCCGCTTCTGATGGTCTTCAGCATCTACCAAGAGCCTCTCCTGCGCCGGCTCAACCGGGAGCCGATTACGGAAGAGATCGTGCGCACCCTGGTGGGGAGCATCGGACTGGTGCTGGCCGTGCCCATCACCAGCCTGATCGCCAGCCTGGTGGCACCCTACGAACGCCGCCGCCATGAGCAGGCGCTGGCGGCCCTACTGGCACTGGTGTCGGACGGCAGAAGCCGCCGACTGGACCAGGCTTCCCGCGAGCTGGGGCGCTCACCCCGGGAGACGCTCAGTCTGGTCCAGCAACTGGCCGAGCGCGGCCACCTACTGCCCACGCGCGGCTCCTGCCCCGGCGAAGATCAGTGCAAAGGCTGCCGCTACCGCCTGGCCTGCGCCATAGGCAGCGAGGATCAGATCTGGACCCTGGCACCCACCACAGAACGCTGATCCCCGCTGATCAGAAAGAACCCACAATGAAGGATCAACGCACATCAGCGTAGCCTCAGCGGCATCGCGGTTCTATCAACGCCTCATCCCCCGCAGCATTGGCCCTAGCGGCGGCCCAGGAATACAATAGCGGAGCGGTGAACATTGGGTCGGGTGGAGTGGCTGGCCTCGCCGGTTGTTGACACGGCCTACCGCTCGCTGGTATCGTCATGCCGGCACGGCGTGGCCCCGCCCGCCCTGTTAGCTCATTGGCGCGGACTCCACCGTGCCTACTGCTGAGGCTGGTTACAGGCAATGGCAGACAAGACTAAGTACCTGATTGCCGGATTGTTAGTGGCCGCGGCCGCGCTATTCCTCATGCTCAACAGCACCGGATCCAGCGCCCGCTACTTCATGACTATCGAGGAGCTCCGCCAGATGGGGCAGGAGGCGGGCGACCGCAGCTTCACCGTCTCCGGTGCCGTCCTGGGCGACACCATCCAGTACGACCCTTCTCTGCCTGTCCTCCGCTTCACCATCGCCCAGGTCCCAGGAGACCCGGAAGAGGTGAAGCGCGCCGGCGGGCTCGCCGCGGTGCTGGACGCAGCAGTCCGAGACCCGAACGCGCCCCGCCTCGAAATCGTCTATCGCGACGTGAAGCCCGACCTCCTACAACACCGCACCCAGGCCATCGTTCGGGGTCGCCTGGACGAGGATGGTCGCTTCCAGGCGGATGAGATACTGCTTCGGTGCCCCACCCGCTACCAGGAGGACGCCCCTGCCCAGGTGGCTAGTTCGTGATGTCGGCTGAGGTCGGGTCCCTCTCCCTCATTCTCGCCCTGGCGGCGTCGTTGTACGCCGCCCTCGCTCTAGCCCGAGGGGCTCACCGCCTCGACCGACGCTGGCTGGCCAGCGGGCGCAATGCCCTCCACACTGCCACCGCCCTCCTGGGGCTGGCTCTAGGGCTGCTAACCCTCGCCTTCCTGACCGACACCTTCCAGGTAGCCTACGTGTACCGCCACTCCAGCCTGGAACTGCCCCTATACCTCAAGGTCACGGCAGTGTGGGCCGGCCAGGAGGGATCCCTCCTGGTGTGGTCCTTCCTTCAGGCCCTGTTCGCCGCTCTGGTGGTGCGGTCGCTCCCCAACAGGAGCGGGCCGCTCGTGCCCTGGGCAGGAGTCTTTCTGGGCGCGATAGTGGCCTTCTTCGTGGGCGTGACCACTTTCCTGTCCAGCCCCTTCGCCCTCCTCCCTTCCGTGCCCCCGAACGGACAGGGGATGAGCCCCTTGCTCCGCCACCCGGGGATGGTCTTCCATCCGCCGGCTCTCTATGTTGGCTACGTGGCCCTGGCGATTCCCTTCTCCCTGGCCATGGCCGGGCTCATCACCGGCCGCGTCGCTGAGTGGCCGGTGTCCGCCAGGCGCTGGACTCTGGCCGCCTGGCTTTTCCTGGGCCTGGGCATCTTCCTCGGAGCCCGCTGGGCCTACGACGTGCTGGGCTGGGGTGGGTACTGGGGCTGGGACCCGGTGGAGAACGCCGCCCTCATGCCCTGGCTGGTTGCCACCGCGCTCCTGCACGGTAGCGTGATCCAGCAGGAGCGGGGCACCTTTCGTACCTGGAATCTGATGCTGGCCGTGCTCTCCTTCCTCTTCGTCTTGTTCGGCACTTTCGCCACCCGCAGCGGCCTCATCGAGTCGGTGCACGCCTTCGCCCGCTCCAACCTGGGCTACTACTTCCTGGCCTTCATGGCGCTGGTGGTGGCCCTGGCCCTCTACCTGGGCCTCAGGGCCCGGCGCCAACTCGCCTCGACCCCCGCCAAGAGCGCCGGCCTGCTCTCCCGCGAAGGCATGTTCTTCCTCACCCTGGTGGTGCTGTCCACCATCACCGCTTCCGTGTTCGTGGGCAGCGTCTTCCCCACCCTGTCCCAGGCCCTGTCCGGTCAGCGGATGGAGGCGGGTCCGGAGTGGTTCGACCGGGTCACCGGGCCTCAGTTCGGCGCCCTAGTGTTGCTCATGGGGGTGTGTCCCCTGGTTGGCTATGCGGTCAGCACTTTCCGCAGGCTCGGGCGTCGAGCAGCGGTGCCGCTGACGGGGGCGGTGCTGGTGGTGCTCGCCGCCGTCCTGTTGGGCTTCACCGATGCCGGGTCCCTGGTGGGGTTCGCCGCAGTGGGGCTGGCCGGCGCCACCACCCTGGGGCAGTTCTGGCCCGCTCTGGCATCCCGGCCCGAGGGGGAGGGCGCGATCTCCCACGCTCTGCAAGTCTGGGGCCGCCACCGGCGCCGATACGGGGGCTACCTGGTCCACACCGGGGTGATACTAATGGCCGTGGGAGTGATCGGGACCCGTATGCACTCCTCCGAGGGTCAGCTCACCCTCAACTCCGGAGCCCCGCGCTCTTTCGGCAACTACACTTTCGTCTACGAGGAAGCCCGCCAGGAGAATCGGGCCGACCACACCGCCCTGACCGGCACCTTCGACGTGTACCGGGACGGTGCCTATCTGATCACGCTGGCGCCTCAGCTGCACTTCTACCCCGGCGCGGGGCAGACCATCGCCATCCCCGCCCTCAAGGTGGGGCTGCGAGAGGACCTGTACCTGGTGCTGGGCGGTGTCTCCGCCGACGGCACCTCGGCCACCTTGAGAGTGGTGGTGGACCCGCTCATCAACTTCCTCTGGCTCGGCGGCCTGGTGTTCATGGCCGGCGGAGTGATCGCCCTGTGGCCACCGAGCCCGGCGCGGGAGGCTTCGCCGGCGCTGGCCCGGCGCCGAGCCCTCATCGGTACCGTCGCTCTGGTGGTGGGAGTGGGGGTGTTCGCCGCCGCTGCGGCCATCATGTGGGGTGGGGGACAGGGATCGGTGTCGCGAGCCTCCGGTCGGCCCCTCCCTGGCCAGGCTGCCCCTGGCTTCTTCCTCCGCTCGCTGGACGGTGAGGACATCGGCCTCGCCGGGATGGCCGGAAACGTGGTCGTGGTGAACTTCTGGGCCACTTGGTGCCAGCCGTGCGAGGACGAGCTTCCCGCCCTCCAATCCCTCTGGGAGGAGTTCGGGCCCCGAGGGGTACGCTTCGTCGGCCTGGCCTACCGAGAAACCGAAGGTGCGGTGCGGGCAGCAGCCCAGCGCTTCGGCCTCACCTTCCCCCTAGCGCTAGACGTCAACAACGCCGTGGCCGCCAGCTACGGCATCACCGGCATCCCAGAGACTTTTGTGGTGGACCGCCAGGGCCGGGTGGCCTACGTCCACATCGGCCCCATCACCTCCGAGCAGCTGGCGCAGGAGCTGGAGAGCGTCTTGGCGGAGGAGGCACCATGAGCGGCGGATCCCTCTTGGTTGGCGCGGCCCTGGCGCTAGTGTCGGCAGCCTTCGTGGCGCGGCCTTTCCGGCCCCCTCGGGGCAACGACCTTGACAGCACCATCCAGCGCTGGGTGTCGCAGATGCGCTCCGCCCGCAGCACTGCCGAACCGCGGTACTGCCGGCAGTGCGGGCAGGCTCTGGATGCGGACGACCGGTTCTGCTCCGCCTGCGGCACGCCAGTGAAGGAGCGAAACCCGTGATGATCAGGTTCCTCCTTCCCCTCCTGTCGCTGCTCGCCTGGAGCGCTCTGGGCCGGCCTGCGGCCCCGGTCCCAGCACCGCAGGGAGAACCGGCACCGTCCCCAGGCATTTACGCCGCCCAGGTGCACCTCGTCCTCGTCCCAGTGGACGGCGCGGTGCGAGTGGCGGAGCTGCACGTGCTCTCCAACCAAGGCGACGATACCTACCTCGGGACAGAGGTGCCCGGTGGAGGAAGGCGCACGGTGGGCTTCCGGCTGCCCGCTGGGGCCACCAACCTGCGCTTCGATGGACCGGGCCTGGGCGAGAGGTTCATGGAGGAGCCCGGAGGCTTCCATGACACCGAGCCCATACCGCCGGGGGAGGGAACCGTTCGCGTCCAGTACTCCTACGATCTGCCCCTCCAGCCTGGGCTGACGCTGACGCTCCAGAGCGAGGTGCCAGTGGCTTCGGTGGTGGCTATCGTGACGGGTGAGGGTCTGGAACTGCTGGGCACCGGCCTGGCCTATCAGGGTACCGTGGACACGCAGATGGGTCCCGCTGCCTACTACACCGCCGGCCCCCTGGAGTCAGGCCAGAAGCTGCAGCTCTCCCTGATGGAGGTGGAGGCCGGTGGAGCCTCTGCCGCTCCCGAGCAGGGCATCGCCCCGTCCCGTAGCACTACCACTGAGTGGGGGCTCGGCCTGGCGTCGGTGGCCCTGGCAGCTGCGGCCGCGTATGCCCTCTGGCGCCCTGGTGGCCCCGGTCCGATGCCCGAGTCGGTTCGGGGGCCGGTGGAGGAGCTGGCCTCCCTAGAGGAGGCTCTCGAACGGGGCTCCCTTACGCCCGAGGAGTACGGCCGCCGCCGGGCCGCCCTCGTCAGGCGCATCCGCGCCCGGCTAGTCTCCCGGGAGGGCGGGGCTTGAGCGGCTCGGGCGCAGGCGGCAGGGCCGAGGGGGCATGAGCGCGCCTGTCGTGGTCCAGGCAGAGGGAGTGAGCAAGTCCTTCGGGGCTCGGACGGCCTTGGCCCAGGTGGACCTGGAGCTCTGCGCCGGCGAACTGGTGGCCCTGCTGGGTCCCAACGGGGCGGGCAAGACCACGCTCCTGCGCATCCTGGCCACCCTGGCCAGGCCCACGTCAGGGACGGTGCGCCTTTTCGGGCTCGACGCCGCCCGCCAGGCCCAGCAGATCCGACCGAGCCTCAGCCTGCTGTCTCACCGGACCTTCCTCTATGACGACCTCACCGCGGAGCAGAACCTGGCCTTCTACGCCCGGATGTACGACCTCAGGGACGGGGCCGGGCGGGCCGCGGAGCTGCTGGAGCGAGTGGGCCTTAGCCACCGCCAAGGCGACCTAGTGCGCACCTTCTCCCGAGGGATGCAGCAGCGGCTGGCCCTAGCCCGAGCCCTCCTGCACCGGCCTTCCCTCCTACTCCTAGACGAACCCTACAGTGGGCTCGACCCTCAGGCGGCCGAGACCCTCAGCGATCTGCTGGTGGAGATGCGCGAGCGGGGCTGCACCGTTTTGCTCACCACGCACGACCTGGCTCAGGGCCTTTCCCTGGCCGAGCGGGTGCTCGTCCTTGCCCGGGGACGCCTGGTCCACGACTCTCCCTGCTCGGCGGCGGCGGTGGCCGACTTCGCCGGCGCCTACCGCCGCCTAACCGCCTGAGGGCGCCGAGGTGGGCTTCGCCAGCAAAGTGTGGGCCATCGTGGCCAAGGACCTCTCGGCCGAGCTCCATACCCGAGAGATGGTGAGCGCCATGCTGGTGTTCGCTGCCATAGCCCTGCTCGTATTCAGCTTCGCCCTGGACTTGCAGGGACGAACGGCCCGCGCGGCGGCTCCCGGCGTGCTCTGGGCCACGGTGGCCTTTGCCGGCACTCTCGGGCTGAGCCGCTCCCTGGCGCGGGAGCAGAACAACGGCTGTATGGACGGTCTGCTCCTGGCTCCGGTGGACCGCAGCGCCATCTTCTTTGGGAAGGCCCTGGGCAACCTTATCTTCATCGGGGTAGTAGAGCTGGCCCTGCTGCCCCTGTGCGCCGCCCTCTTCGAGGCTCCTCTACTGCAGCCCCAGGTACTGCTTGTGGTGGTGTTAGGCACCGTCGGCTATGCCGGCGCCGGCACCCTCCTGGCTGCAGTGGCGGTCAACACCCGGGCCCGAGAGGTGTTGCTGCCCGTGCTCCTGCTGCCCCTCGTCGTGCCCGCGCTCATCGCCGCCGTCAAGGCCACCTCCTGGCTCCTCGACGGCGGCACTCTGGCGGAGGTAACCGGATGGCTGAACCTGCTGATAGCATACGATCTGGTGATGTTGGCCGTGTCCATGCTGACCTTCGAGTACGCGGTGAGCGAGTAATGACGCTCTCCCGCGATCGCCTGGGGCTGGCACTCATCATCGCGTCGGCCGTGCTCCTGCCTCTGGCGGTGCTGATGGCCTTCTACTACGCCCCGCGCGAGCTCACCATGGGCGATGTGCAGCGCATCTTCTACTTCCACGTCCCTGCCGCTTGGGTGGGGTTCTTCGCCTTCTTCGTCACCTTCGTCGCCAGCATCGCTTATCTGGTCCGCGGCGAGCGGCGCTGGGACATCGTGGCCCTGTCCTCGGCCGAGGTGGGGTTGACCTTCATCACCGCCGCCGTGGTCACCGGTTCCCTTTGGGCTCGGCCCGTCTGGGGCACCTACTGGACCTGGGAGCCCAGGCTCACCATCTCGGCGGTGCAGCTGCTGGTCTACATCGCCTACGTCATGCTGCGGGCGGCAGCGGAGAACCCGGCCCAGTCGGCCCGCTTCTCCGCCGTCTACGGCATTGTCGCCTTCGTCACCGTGCCCCTGTCCTGGTTCGCCATTCGCTGGTGGCGCACCATCCACCCGGACATAATCACTGGGGGTGACAGCGCCGGCCTGGAGCCTCGCATGGTTCAGACGCTGATGTTCAGCCTGCTCACCTTCACCGTGTTCTACTTCGCCATCTTGCGCCAGCGGGTCCGGCTGGAGGTAACGCGGGACCGAGTGCTGCAGCTGAGAGAGACCATCGACTCCCTGTCGCGCGGTTAGGAGGACCAAATGAGCGTGCCGATATACCTGGTAGCCGCCTATCTGGTGTTCTGGGCCCTGCCCTTGCTTCTGCTTCTGTCTATCTGGTCTCGCCAGCGCCGGCTGGACCGCCAGCTGGAGGACCTGCGCCTCAGAACAGAACGCTGATGCTTCGCTGATCCCTTATCAACCCTCTCTAGTCAGCGTCCACATGCGTTCCATCAGCGTAGTCAGCGCTCTATTCCTCAGCAGGGGCAGTCGCGCTCTCGCGTCTGACGTCGTCGAAGAAGGGGGTGGCGCACCTCTCGACGCAGGCGGCAGCGTAGACGAACATGGCCGCCGACCAGGTCTGCCATTCCTGGCCTCTGGCCTCTCCGTCCTGGGCCCGTAACCACTCGGCAAAGCCGAACTCCAGCCCGGGCCGCCTAGCAGGGCGTACGGCCTCGGCCAGCGCTTCCAGGTGCTGCCGGGCCAGGCGCTCCCGGCCGGCAGCGATGAGCGCTGCGACGTGAAACCCGGCGATGAAGGGCCAGACGCCGCCGTTATGATAGTCGCCCGGTTGGCCATATCGCTCGTAGCGGCTGTGCCAGTCCGGGTCTCCCGGCCTGATGTACGGGAATAGGCATGGAGACAGGGGCATCGCCAGGTCGCCGCGCCTTCGCAGATCGTCGCACTCTTCCTCGATCCAGGTGGCCAGCCTCCGAGCGCGGCTGGCCGAGGCCACCCCGGACAGCACTGCCAGGCAGTTTCCTAGGAGGTCGAAGCGCTCGCTGGCGTGCACCTTGTAGGCCCAGAGGGCGTAGTAGGGCCGGTGCGGGACCACCAGCCCTTCGTGGACGTGGGCATCCTTGCGCTCGCCCCGAATCTCGAGGCGGTTCATGAGGCGGCGCACGGTCTGCGCCTCTTCGTGGCGCCCGTACAGGACCAAGTATGTGTGCACAAGCGAGTTCACGTAGAGCCCGTAGCCCAGCACCCACTGCTCGTCTCGCCAGTCGCTGGTGGGCTGCTGCGCCACCAGGCCACGGTCGTCGGGGCTCTGATACTGCATCCAGGTGAGCGCCCGCTGGGCCGCCTCCTCTAGGAGGCCCTTCTCCCCGGTGAACCGCCGGTAGAGCGCCAGCCCAATCAGGAACCAGGGGGTAGTGTCGGACGCGCCTCGGTCGTCAGGGTCGTGGGCCAGCGAGGGGATGTGGCCCCGAGGCGTCTGGTTGTGCGCCAGCGCCTGCAGCACCTGGCGCACCGCGTCTACCATGCGGTCGTCGCCGCTCAGTAGCAGACCCAAAGAGGAGACCATCATGTCGCGAGTGTAAGGCTCGGGATATCCCCAACCGGCCGTGCGGGGCAGCCCCCGGCAGGGCCCGCGCAGGTTGTGTCGCAGCACCTCTAGCGCTGCCCGGCGCGCCTCCTTCACCCGCGGCGACAACTCCACCGCCAACTACTCCACCCCCAACCGGTCGGCCAAGATGGATAGCATTCGCCTCGCTACCACCCGGTAGTCGAAGCGCTCCACCACCCGGCAACGGGCGGCATCGCCCAGCCGCTGACGCAGATCAGGGTCGTGCATCAGCTGCAGGAGGTAATCAGCGATGTCATGCACGTCGGCCCGGTAGTCTGCTACCCGTGGCGGGTCGAACACGATCCGGTGCCCTTCCTCAAAGCCAGCCTCCGGGCCCAGGACCGTCCCAGTGATGCGGTTCTCCGTTGCCACTCGTGCCAGGAGCGCCGTCTCTCCATGGACCAGCGTATCTAGCATGCCCATGGCCCGCATCCCGATCACCGGCCTGGCACAGGCGCCTGCCTCGACCTGGGGCATGCCGAAGCCCTCGATGCGCGACGGTGCAGCGTAGATGTCGCAGGCAGCCAGCAGGTAGGGCATGAAGTTCCGGGAGACGATGCCGGTGGTGTACAGCACTCTGCGATCTATGCCCAGCTGGGTGGCCAACTGAAAGTCCAGAAGGTTCTGCTGCACCGTCCGCGGCTGAGGCCACACTTTGCACACGTACTTCCAGGGAGGCGCCTGCGGGTCGGCGATGGCCAAGGCCTGCATGACCTCCTGGGCCCCCTTGGAGGCAGCATCACCCCCCACGGTTAGCACCATCACCTCGTCGGGGCTCACGCCCAGAGCCTCTCGCACTGCCCTGACCTTGGGCTCGTCCTGGCTCCGAGGGCAGAAGGCATCGGTATCGCAGCCTACCGGCAGGACCTCGATGATGTCCTCCCGGATCCCGTCCCGCACGTACACATCTTTGACCCAGCTCGAGGTTACCAGGATGAGGGGCAGGTGATTCAACACCTCGCGATAGTTGGCCACAAAGCCATCCGCCACCAGCCAGGGCACCGCCAGCAGGCCGTGTCGCTCCGGGTGCATGACGATCTGAGGCGTGTGGCCCCAGTAGCCTACCCCGATGACTACGTCGGGACCGAACCAACGGTAATACCACTCCTTCTCCTGGGGAGAGTCCAGGTGCACGGGGCGGGCCTCCACCCCCGCCTCCAGCAGTCCCCGGTACAGCAGGTCGCCCTGCGTCGCCAACCCGCCAGGGGGTGGCGGGTATTCATACAGGACCAGCACCTTCATGCGTGCTCTCCTTCACGGCGGCACGCCCGGGCCAGCACCGCTCGAGCGTCGTCCCGATTACGCAGAGGCTGGAAGGCCTCCTCCTGCGGCGCGGCCCTGAACTCCCAGCTCCCCGGGGCGAACCCGTACACTCGGGTGACGATGTCCAGCTTGCGCTGCCACAACCCGGGACTCAGAGGTCGGCGCACCTGGGCCTGCGCTGCAGGTCTGGGAAGGCCTCCCTCGCCGTCGTCCTCGTAGGCGAAAAGCCACACCTCGTCGGCCTCGATTGCGTCTCTACACCACAGGCTCAGTACAGCCCTACAGGTCTCCTCATGGCGACGATGGCGCGTGTATTCCCCCCGCGGACCGTGGGTGAGAACCCGCACGTATCTCCGTGCCGGGAGTAGGTCGAACACAAACTTCTCCACCACCTCGGGGGATAGCGGTGGCTGGTCCGGGCTGTCATCCAAGTCGCCCATGACGCCCGTGGCTCCCAGGGCCCTGAGTGCCTCGGCGAACCTGCGAGCCCGATCCGGGTCGGACGCGCGGCACAGCGACACCACTACCCAACCCAGGTCGGGGTGGGCCATGATCTCGCCTCCGGCCCAGAGCGTCTCGTCGTCAGGATGGGCCACCACCACAGCAGCGGCAGTCACGCGCGCTCCTGGCTCTCCCCCGCCACCAGGACCACCTCCCCCACCCCGCCGCGGACATTGAGCTCCAGAGTCACGTCGGAGACGCCATAGGCCTGGTTGACGTAAGCCCCGCCCTGAGCCCGCAGGCCCTCGACCCGGATCGAGCCCAGGCCGCCCGTCACTTGGGCGCGCACTCCCACCTCGGCGGGGAGCTCCACCCTCAGCTGACCTACGCCCCCGGTAACCTCTACCTGGACGTCCTCTTCCCAGGGCCCAGTGAGGTCCAGCACGGCCTCGCCCGCGCCCATGGTGACGTCCACGTGCTCCAAAGCCAGACCCCCCAACTGCAGAGTGGTAGTGCCTGCCCCCAGCCGGACCTTCAGGTCCAGGGGCACGTCGGGGTTCAGCCGGATCTCCCACCGGTTGTACGAGTTCCCTAAGGCGGGCAGGGTTAGCCGGCCGCCGCCCTGCTCGATCTCCACCGACGTCCGCCCACGGGCCTGCCTGACGTCCACCTCGGGCGTCCATCGGGCCACGTTGTAGGTGAAGTTCGCCTCCACCAGCTCCGCCGCCCCACCGGTGACTTCCAGCTCGCCGGCACCCATAGCCAGCTCCACCGAGGCGGAAGTCACTCCCGCGACTGGCACCGACCGGCTCTCGCTCCTGAGAGCACCGGACCCCACAGCCGCACAACTAGAGCTCACCACTGCCACCAAGAGTAACGACATCAGACGCACAGTCACAGCCATTGCCTTCACTGTTCACCTCCGGGAGCGGCATCGCTCGCTCCGGTAATAGTCTACCCGTGCACACCAGTCTGCCTCAAGCGTGTGATGGCTGCTTGCCAGGACTTGTCGCCGGGGACTTCTACAGGCGGGCCGGCTGCGTCTGTGCAACTCAGCCGGCCCTGGGGGGTTACATGAAGTGAAAGACGGCGGAACCACGACCGCTGTTCCTCTTCTCATCCCTCCTGGACGCGAGGGGATGGACGATCGGGGCCATCCCCTCGTCGTCTCCTATCCTCAAGCGCCGGTGCGCCAGCGGTGACGGTCTCGGTCTGGGCGCCAGTGAGCCAGGGGTCGAGGCACTTAGGCGCGCCCGCGCGCGCCACGTCCTCCTCAAGAGGACCCTGGGGAGGGACAGACAAGACACGGACGGGTCGGCAAAAACGAGCCTCGCCTGTCCCCCAGTCGCATCCCCCGAGGAGTGCGCGCGCCCACGCGCGCCAGGCCCCAGGTGCACACCGCGCCGGCGACGCTGAACCTGCAACGCCAGACGGGACCAGACCACAAAGCAAAGCCCCGACCGTACCCCAGCTACACCCCCGAGGAGTGCGCGCGCCCACGCGCGCCAGGCCCCAGGTGCACACCGCGCCAGCGACGCTGAACATCGAGAGGGTGACGGCCAGGGGGCCCGCTTCGCGGGCTCTGGCTCCGATGTTCAGCCCGGAGCGACAGGAGGCCCTATGGTCTCCCCCCTGATCGCGAGCCCTTGCCGCGCAGCTTGCTAACCCTCCTGCACTGAGGTAGATTAGCCTGGTGTTTGGTCGCTAGTCGAGAGCAACGGCAGCGGCGGACGCATTGGGGCGGCGACGGGGCCGGCACGTTCCGCGGTCGGTCGGCGCCTCTTCACCTCTGCTAACACAGCAAGAGAGCAGCACTGCTGGGCGCTGTGCCTGCCTGCGTCTGGCGCGGCAAGTGGGCACCGGCGCCCGTCGGCCACGTGTCGCCTCCCCGGTGGCGCGCCGGTCACCCCCCGGAGAGCCACTCCCCATGCTGCTCGTTGCCGCCAACCCGAGGTTTCCGGTGATGACGCTGACTCAAGTGAAGCGTTTCCTTATAGGCAGACCCTTCCCCCTGTCCGCCGAGCGGCACGAGCGACTGGACAAGATCCGGGCACTGGCCATCTTCGCCTCCGACCCCATCAGCAGCAATGCCTACGCCACCGAGGCGATCATGGGCATCCTGATCGTGCTGGGCAGCAACGCGCTGGCCCTGGCCTGGCCGATCGCCCTCGCCATCGCTGCCCTAGTGACCATAGTCATCTTCAGCTACGTGCAGACTATCCTGCACTACCGCCGCGGCGGCGGGGCCTACTTCGTCAGCAAGGACAACCTAGGGGTCATGCCCTCGCTGGTGGCGGCCGGCGCCCTACTGATGGACTACATACTGACCGTCTCGGTGTCCATCTCCGCCGGCGTGCGCGCCGTCACCTCGGCTTTCCCTCAGCTCTACGAGTACCGGGTGCTCATGGCCCTGGCGGTGATTGTGCTCATCACCTGGGTGAACCTGCGCGGGCTTAGGGAGAGCGGCACCATCTTCGCCCTGCCCACCTACGCCTTCGTCATAGGCGTCCTGGCGGTGATCGCTCAGGGGCTGGCTCGCTACTTCGGCTGGTTCGGCCTGCCACCGCTCGAAGTTCACCCCGACGTGGTCCAGCCCCTCGGTACCTTCAGCCAGGCGGCCTACCTGTGGCTCATACTACGAGCCTTCGCCGCCGGCTGTACCGCGCTCACCGGCATCGAAGCTATTAGCGACGGAGTGCAGGCCTTCAGACCCCCCGAGCACAGAAACGCGGCCCAGACGATGGTGGCCATGGGGATCATGGCCATGTCCCTCTTCTTGGGCATCTCCTATCTGGCCACTCACCTGCGCATAGTGCCCACCGAGGAGAACAGCGTCCTCTCCCAGATGACTCAGCTCATCGCCGGCAGTGGATTCCTGTACTACTGGGTGCAGCTGTTCACCATGCTCATCCTCTTCCTGGCCGCCAACACCGGCTACCAGGACTTCCCTCGCCTGAGCGCCTTCCTGGCCCGGGACGGCTTCATGCCCCGCTGGCTGCAGAACCGCGGCGACCGGCTGGTGTTCAGCTCCGGCATCATCACTCTCTCGGTCCTGGCTGGCACTCTCATCATCGTCTTCCAGGCCAACGAGATCGAGATGCTGCCGCTCTATGCCCTGGGCGTTATGACCAGCTTCACTCTCTCCCAGGCGGGCATGGTGCGGCTAATGGAGAAGGTGGGGCGGATTCCGCCAGGCGAAGAGGTGGACACCGGGGTAACTACTATACGATTCGAGGCGGGCTGGAAGTGGAAGCGCGCAGTCAGCGCCGTGGGCAGCGCAGTCACCTTCATCGTGCTCATCGTGCTGGTGACCACCAAGTTCCTCGACGGGGCCTGGATTGTGGTGCTCGCGGTACCCTTGCTGGTCCTCCTCTTCCGCGGTATCAACCATCACTATCAGGACGTGGCCGCCAAGCTGAGCACCAGCACGCTGGCGCCCCACGACGTGGCCGACGTGGCTGATGTGGTCATCGTGCCCATCGCCGACATCCACCGCGGCACCTTGCGCGCCCTCAAGTACGCCCGCCGCCTGAGCAACGACATCCGGGTGGTCAACATCAGTCAGAGCGAGGCAGCTAAGCAGCGCATTCGGGAACGATGGAAGCGCTTCCCCGAGCTGACCGACGGGGCCAAGCTCATTATCATTGACTACCAGTACCGGGACATCCTGGAGCCCCTCATTCGCTACATCCAGCACGTGAATCGGGTGGAGTTCCCGGACAAGCTCACTACGGTGGTGGTGCCCGAGTTCATCCCCCGGTCGTTCGCCGACCAGCTCCTACACAACCAGACGGCCAACCTTCTGCGCCACCGTCTCCGGGCCTATCCCGACGTCGTCATCATCCAGGTGCCCCACCACCTGTAGGGCATGGAACGCAGATGATGCTGATCGAGCGCTGATCCTCCTACACCGCCTTCTTCTCATCAGCGTTGACCTACGTAGCATCAGCGCCATCTGCGCTCTATCCCCCCACCCAGATGGGGCTGGACCAGGCCATGTGCCCGTTGCGCTGCTGCACTCGCACGTAGTAGTAGTCGCGCTCCCGTTCGGCCTCTCGGTCGCACAGGTGCCACGTCCGCTCCAGGTCGGTCACTGGCAGGGCCCGGTGCACCAGCAACGTTTCGGCCGAGAACGACGAGCCCATGCGCTCCACGTGGTTGGCCGCGAAGGCCTCCGCCACCGTCGTCCGCACCCGCCGCGCCGAGGGCTTCTCCGTCTCCAGCAGCAGTTCCGCCTGCGCGCGGGCTCGGATGGTGAAGAGCAGCGAGTTGGTGGCCACACCCCGGAACGCCTGCCGCCGGGAGGTGTAGGACTGCCAGGCGCAGAAGGTGGGAGTCCGCTCCAGGACTCGATTGCGCCGGACCTCGTCGTAGGGGCCGGACTGAAAGTGCGGAGTGACCGCCACTATCTCCCCCTGCGTCACCGTCAGCCGCATGAGCCAGTCCACCACCGCCTCGCTTCCCATGCCACCCCAGCCCCACTCGACTCGGAGCACGAACTCCACCCATTCTGCGTCGGCGGCCGGGCCACGGATGGGGCTCTCGCACAGCAGCCGGCGCCACACCCGCCCATTCTTGACCATCTCCACGGCGACGGGCTCGTCCTCGAGGCGCACCGTCACCCGCAGGAGGCGGTCATTGCGGGCCGGAAGCAGACTGCCCATAGGGGCCTCGTCCAGCTGGAAATCCAGGCCGATTCGATCGCCGGTGACCGCGTAGGTGTGTCGGCTCCGGAGGGCCTCGAATACCGACTCGCGGGTGAGCTCCTCCGCCAGCACGCCGGTCATGCCTTCCCCGTAGGCTCCCGGGTAGCCGAGGTGATCGTCGGTGGAGGCGGTGAACCCGAACACCAACCCCTGCTCGAGGGCGTGGGCGATGGTCTGAGTGGTGGAAGCCGGCCCCATGGAGTGGCCCATCATGGGCCAGGGGCCCCATTCCGTCTCGGACGACCCGTGCTCGGAGAAGATCTCCACCACCGGTGAGACCGCCGGATCGAAATACTCCCAGGCGATGCCCCGCGATCCTCGGGCGTAGGCCACGTGATGGGGCACCATGATAGCCCCCTGCTGATGCACGTACTGCTGCAGAAGGCGAATGTCATCGAAGTAGCTGATCCTGTGATCTGGGCCGGGGTAGACGACGTGGTAGTCGCCCAAGTTGGAGGAATGCCACTCGTGCCCGAGGAAGGTGACGAACGACCCCGGCACATAGGCGGCCTCAAGCTGAGCCCGCACCTGGTCCCAGGACTGCCTGACCCGCTCGAAGCCCTCCTGATGCTTGCGGTGTACCTCCGGAGGCGTGTTGGCCTCGTCGAACCACTGCCCGTGCGGGGTGAAGCAGAACACGTCCAGTTGCTCCCGAGCCACCTCGATGGCCCGGGCCAGGGAGCCGCGGCCGTAGCCGATCTCGTTGTGATTGTGCAGGTCGGCCCAGAACACACGGCGGTCGCTGAGCACCGCATCCTCCTTGCTGTGGCTATAGATCTCGGCGACCGCAGGCTCTTCGGCCCAAGCCAACCCGTCGCCATCGGCGCCCTGGCGCTTCGCCCGGTCAACGTGCCCCTGCCGCGCCAGCAAGGGTTTCCGGTGTAGCAGCTCAGTATCGGGGGGGCACATGCCGACAAGCGCCGCCACTCAGGGCCTTCGCCGCGCTCCGACTAGGCGAGCCAGCCCCGGCCGCACCGCGCGTACACCTTCCTTCGAGGACGCCCGCCCCCCAAGTGCCTGCCGCGCCTGGGGCACCTTCTTTCGAGGAGTGCGCGCGCCCACGCGCGCCGCTCCCCCAAGTGCCTACCGTGCCTAGGGCACCTTCTTTCGAGGAGTGCGCGCGCCCACGCGCGCCGCTCCCCCAAGTGCCTACCGTGCCTAGGGCACCTTCTTTCGAGGAGTGCGCGCGCCCACGCGCGCCGCTCCCCCAAGTGCCTACCGCGCCTAGGAGCGCGCATTCCTCAGGAGGAGGCTGGAACCCACCAGGAAGCTGGCGCCCTGCCCTCCTGGCCGGCCGAAGAGCCTGCCGCCAAGGCCCGTTAGGGAACCACCTGCGCGCGACCGCCGGCTGAACACACCCGTCGCCCCCGAGCCTGAGCTCTTGCTCTGGCGTGCGCTTCAGGTCACCACCCACTTTACGATATCTCCTGGGCGAATCGCTGGGTGTCGTACTCCCACTCCCGCGTCTCCAACACCACTTCCGAGCCCCGCCCGAATGCCCCCGCCTGCGCCGTGACGGTGACGTAGCCTCCGCCTCCGGAGAAGACCAGGCAGTCGGGGGATTGCTGGCGGGCCGCCAAACCCAGGCCCTGGGCGAAGTACCCGGTCGCCCGGACGAGAACCTGTTGCGGGTCCAGTCTGGTCTTTACCGACAACCGTAGCATGGCGCTCTCCTAGCCCTAGAGGCATCCCCGCCTTCGGCGCGGGCATGTACGGTGCTGTATAGGCAGTCGGAGCACATTTGGTCAAGGCCAGCGGTAGTAGTCAGTTCCACACTTAACCCCCGGGCTCCCTTCAGGCATAATGAGCCGCACACGCCCAGCCGCCGCGCCAAGGCGCGGCCGAAGGAGTAATTGATGCTAATCACGACCACGCACGCCCTGGAAGGTAAGGCCATTGTCCAGTACTTCGGTCTGGTGAGCGGCGAAGCCATCCTGGGAGCCAACATCTTCCGCGACCTTTTCGCCAGCGTGCGCGACATCGTGGGCGGGCGCTCGGCCGCCTACGAACAGGAGTTGCGCCGGGCCAAGGACATCGCCGTCGAGGAGATGAGCCAGCAGGCCCTCGCCCTGGGTGCAAACGCCGTCATCGGGGTTGACCTCGACTACGAGACCATCAACCCGGGCGGGAGCGGCGGCATGCTCATGGTGAGCGCCAGCGGCACCGCCGTCCGCTACGAAGAGCCCGTCTAGCCCATCAGCTTGGCGCCCCCTCTTGCGGCAGGGCAGCGCCACCGGTGACTCCGCCGATCTCGTCGGAGGGGAGCGCGCTCGCCCGGCGGCGGACCAGCCTCCGGGCCAGGATCATCGCCTGGTCTTTCGTGCCCACCGTCATCATCCTGGTGGCGGTAGCGGCCACCAACCTCTACTCGTACCAGCGGGTCACCGAGGACCTGGTCATCGAGCGAGACGAGAAGCTGGCCCAGCTGGCCGCGGGCCAGCTCTTCGGCGACCTCACCGCCTACACCGAGCTCCTCGCCTCCCGGGCCCGCTCGGCCCAGGTGTCGGAGAGCGCCCCGGAGATGCTGCAGCAGGCACTGCGCGAGGCCTCCCGCTGGCTGGGGACGTTCGACGCCGGTGTAGTCGCCCTGGACACCGCCGGCAGAGTGGTCGCCGCTCTGCCGGAGCGACCCGATCGGACCGGGCAGGATTGGTCCGATCGCTCCTACTTCCGGCGGATGCTGGGCACCCCCGGCCCCCTCTTCTCCAACGTAGTGGCCGACGGGCCCTCCGGCGAAGAGGTGGTAGTGGTGGGCGTGCCCATCGTGGGCTTCCACGGGCAGTTCGTGGGCATGCTGGCCGGGATGTTCCGGGTCGGCCCCGACGCCACCAGCGACCTCTACCGTACCTTCCACCAGGTGAGCCTGAGTGGGCGGGGCCAGGTGTACGTGGTGGACGGCGCCGGCCGGGTCGTGTATCACTCCCAGAGAGATAGGGTCGGTCAGGCCGCCGATGCCGACCCGGATGTCCTCAGTCTGGCTCTCTCCGGCGTGAGCGGCCATCTGCTGACCGACGCCGACAACGGCCGGGTGATCGTCAGCTATGCTCCGGTCCCGGGTACGCCCTGGGCCCTGTTCATGGAGGAGAGCTGGGACGAGCTGATGAGCTCCAGCAGCTCCTACCGCGCCTTCCTCCTCCTGCTGCTGGCCCTGGGGGTGGCGGTGCCCACCCTCATCGTCAGTCTCTCGGTCCGCCGCATCACCGACCCCATCGCCCGCCTGGCCCAGGGGGCCCGGCGGGTGGCCGACGGGCATTTTGGCCGGGTGGAAGTGGACACCGGAGACGAGCTGGAGGTGCTGGCGGAGCAGTTCAACCGCATGTCCTCCCAACTGGCCCAGTCGTACGCCGACCTGGAGCGCCGGGTGGCCGATCGCACGCGCGACCTGGCAGCCCTCAACACCATCGCCGCCGTGGCCAGCCGCTCTCTCAGGCTGGAGGAGGTGCTATCTGGGGCTCTGGAGCAGACCATGGCTTACGTGGGGATGGACGCGGGGGCAGCCTACCGGGTGGATGAGTCCACGAGCGGATTGCACCTGACCCACGCCCAAGGGCTCTCGCCCTCCTTCATCGCCCAGGTGGCGCGGCTCACTTCGGGCGAGGGAGCGGCGGGGGCTGCCGAGGCCACCGGGGAAGTGGTAGTGCGCCGGCCTCAGGACTACCCCGAGGGCCCCCTCAAGGAGGCGGTGCTGGCCGAGGGCCTGGAACTGGTGGTGAGCGTGCCCCTGCTGGCCCGGGGGCGGATGCTGGGAACGCTCAACCTGGCCGGGCGCACTTTCCGCGAACTCACTGCCGATGACATCTCCCTCCTGGCCGGGATAGGCAACCAGGTGGCCATAGCCGCCGACAACGCCCGGCTCTATGAGAACGCCGAGGTATCGGCCGCCGCCGCCGAACGCTCCCGGCTGGCCAGGGACCTGCACGACTCGGTCACCCAGACCCTCTTCTCCGCCAGCCTGATCGCCGAAGTGCTACCCCGCATATGGAAACGGGATGCGGCAGCGGGCGAGCGCCGGCTGGCCCAACTGCGCCAGCTCACCCGCGGCGCTCTGGCGGAGATGCGCACCCTGCTGCTGGAGTTGCGCCCGGCGGCGCTGGAGGAGGCACCGCTCGAGGATCTCCTGCGTCAGTTGGGCGAGGCAGTGGCCGGTCGGGCCCAGGTGCCAGTGTCGGTCTCGGTCGAGGGCTCCGGCGAGCTACCCGCCCAAGTCAGGGTGGCGCTGTACCGCATCGCCCAAGAGGCGCTCAACAACGTGGCCCGGCACTCGCGGGCGGGGGCTGCTCAGGTGCGCCTCACCTTCCGCGATGAGATAGTGGACCTTGCCATCGCCGATGATGGGGTCGGATTCGACCCCCGGGCGCCGGGAGGTGACCACCTGGGCCTGCGCATCATGCGCGAGCGGGCCGATGGTATCGGTGCCCACCTGGACGTGACCAGCTCGCCGGGACGGGGCACAGAAGTGCTGGTTCGGTGGCCGAGAGAGCCGGAGGTGGATGGTGGCTGAGCGCGATCCCATTCGGGTGCTGGTGGTGGACGACCATGCGGTGGTGAGATCGGGTCTGACCGCCTTCCTGTCGGTGTACGACGACCTGGAGCTGGTGGGAGAGGCGGATAGCGGCGCCGAAGCCCTGCGCTTCTGCGACGACCCGGCCGCTCCGCCGGTGGACGTGGTGCTGATGGACCTGATCATGCCAGGGCTGGACGGGGCCGAGACCACCCGTATCCTGCGCCAGCGCCACCCGGAGACTCAGGTGGTGGCCCTCACCAGCTTCAGGGAGGACGACCTGGTACAGCGCGCCCTGAAGGCGGGGGCTATCGGGTACCTGCTCAAGAACGTGGGTGCCGAGGAGCTGGCCCACGCCATCCGCCAGGCTCACGCCGGCAAGCCCACGCTGGCCCCCGAAGCCACCCAGGCGCTCATCAACGCCACCCGTCAGCCTCAGCTTCTGGTGGAGGAGCTGACCTCCAGGGAGAAGGAAGTCCTGGCCCTGATGGTGCAGGGCCTCAGTAACCCGGAGATCGCCGAGCGTCTGGTGGTCAGCCCTTCGACGGTGAAGTTCCACGTCAGCAACGTGATCTCCAAACTGGGGGCGTCGCGCCGCACGGAGGCGGTGGCCATCGCCCTGCAGCACAAGCTGGTGTAGGTAGGGGCAGACCACCGCGACTCCCAGGGCAGGCACGGTGACCTGCCCCTACGCCCGCATCTCGCCGAGAAGCGGTCGGTGTGGCTCATGACCTGAGCGGGCTGCGCTGTCCGGCGCCGGTCCTGGTTGGGTCCCGTCTCCCGGCGACCGGTGGTGATCCGCGGGGTATCGGCGTCAGGCGTTCCATAGTACTTTCGGGCCATGCTCGCGCCTGGGTCCATTACCGAAGCACTCGCAGGTGGGCAGGAGATGGCCCGGGACGACGCTCCCTCTTCGATGCATACACTGGCGCACCGTCACGGCAATCATCCGCCTCGACATCGCGCCGGGCCCTCCTCCCACCTACCGCCGCCCAGCCGAGCCTCAGTACCCTCGCTTCATCCCGCCGGTCTGCCTCCCGCGCTTGTGGGCTTGGGCCGGAGCACCATCCTCGCCCGCCCCCGAACCGCTCCAGCCGGTCCAGGGCCGCGTTGATGGGCCCCGCCTCCAGAGGCACAGCCTGGGTGACCACGACGGAAAGCTCCAGGCGACCGCGCCGGGCATGCTCGAGCAGCAGGTGCCACCCGCCGCGCCAGTGGTCGGTCATGCCGACGATCGGGGCCACCTTGTCCCTCAGCTCGGCGTATGTGTCCACCCCCAGCGGTTCGGTGTGAATGCCCAGGACCGCCACCCGGCCGACGCTCGGACTTCGCCCCCACCAAGCTCCGAGGAGTGCGCGTGCCCATGTCTGCCTCATGCGACTGCCGGCTGAACACACTCCTCCCCGCGATCCTGGAGCTCTTAGCACCGCTTGATCTCATGCCCCTTATACAGCATACTGTAAGCTCCACGGAGGAGCTTCATGCCCACTACTGGCCGCGCCCTCGACCTGCCTACCCTGGAGACCTGGCTGTGGGACGCAGCCTGCGCCATCCGGGGGCCGGTCGACGCCCCCAAGTTCAAGGACTACATCCTGCCCCTCATCTTCCTTAAGCGCCTCTCCGATGTGTTCGACGACGAGGTGGAGCGCCTGACGCGCGAGCTTGAGGGTAGAGCGGCCAGGCAGGCAAGGAGTGACCCCAGCCTCTTCCGCTTCTACATTCCCGAGGAGGCGCGCTGGCCCGCCATCGCGCGGCAGACCACTGGGCTGGGACAGTACCTCACCACCGCCGTGCGGGCGGTGGCGCGGGCGAACCCCCGCCTTCAGGGCGTCATTGACGTGGTTGACTTCAACGCCACCACCGCCGGCCAGCGCATCGTGGACGAGCCCTACCTGTTGGCCCTGGTCCAGGTCCTCAACCGACACCGGCTCGGGCTCCGGGACGTGGAGCCCGACATCTTTGGCCGGGCCTATGAGTACCTGCTGCGCAAGTTCGCCGAGGGCCAGGGGCAGAGCGCCGGCGAGTTCTACACTCCTCAAGGCGTGGGCGTCCTCATGGCTCGCCTGCTGCGGCCGGAGCCGGGGATGGAGGGCTACGACCCCACGGCCGGGTCGGGCGGGCTGCTCATCAAGCTGCAACTGCGGCTTCTGGAGACGCATGGCGTGGCCAAGAACGGGGGCCGAGAGCTTCCTCCCACACTCGCCGCTCTGAAGCTCTTCGGGCAGGAGATCAACAACTCCACCTTCGCCATGGCCCGGATGAATGCCTTCATCCATGACATGGAGGCTCAGATCGCCCTGGGCGACACCATGCGCCGGCCCGCCTTCACCGAGGACGACGGGAGCCTGCGCCGGTTCGACTTGGTGACCGCCAACCCGATGTGGAACCAGAGCTTCCCCGTCAGCCTCTACGAGAACGACCCCTGGGGCCGCTTTATCTACGGCGCCCCTCCCGCCTCCAGTGCCGATTGGGGGTGGGTGCAGCACATGCTGGCCTCGCTCAAGCCGCGGGGACGGATGGCGGTGGTCCTGGATACGGGAGCCGTCTCCCGGGGCAGCGGCAACCAGGGCTCCAACCGGGAGCGGGACGTGCGCAGGGCGGTGGTGGAGGCCGACCTGGTGGAGGCGGTGATCCTCCTTCCGGAGAACCTCTTCTACAACACCTCTGCCCCCGCCATCATCATGGTGCTGGACAAGGCCAAGCGGCACCCCGGCCAGATGCTGCTCATCAACGCCTCCCAGCAGTTCGAGAAGGGCCGGCCCAAGAACTTCCTCACCGAGGAGAACATCCAGACCATCGCCGCGCTGCACGAGGAGTGGCGGGAGGAGGAGGGGCTCTCCGCCATCGTCACCCTGGAGCAGGCCCGCAGCAACGACTACAACCTGAGCCCCGCGAGGTACGTGTCGGTCAACGGAGCGGAGGAGGTGCTGCCCCTAGAGGAGGCGGTGCTGCTGCTCCGGCAGGCGGAAGAGGAGAGAGCTGAGGCGGATAGGCGATTGGGCGAGGTGCTCAGAGAGCTGGGACTGGAGGTCTAGAGGAATGAGTGAACCTGACCCGGCAGTGGCCCACAAGCCCGGCCTCGGTGAGCTTGTCGGCCGGTTGCGGGAACAGATGCCAACGGTGAGGGAGCGTTACCGGGTGAGCCACCTGGGTGTATTCGGCTCGTATGTCCGGGGCGAAGAGAAGGCCACCAGCGACCTTGATCTATTGGTGGAATTCGACGAGCCGCCGAGCCTGCTCAAGTACATCGAGCTGGAGAACTACCTGAGCGACGTTCTGGGTGTTAGGGTTGACCTGGTGATGAAGAGCAGCCTCAAGCCACGCATCGGCCGGCACATCTTGCGGGAGGTGGTGGCGGTATGAGCAAGAAGCGGGAATACCTGGACTACCTGCAAGACATGCTCGAAGCCGCTCGGAAAGCGCAGCAGTTTGTCGCCGGCATGGACTACGAGAGTTTCAGGGCCGACGACAAGACGGTGTTCGCCGTCATCAGGGCGCTGGAGATAATCGGCGAGGCAGCCAAGAAGGTGCCGCACTCCTTGTGCCTGCGCTACCCGGACGTGCCCTAGCGGGATGTAACCGGCATCCGGGACAAGCTCATCCACGAGTACTTCGGTATAGACCTGGATGTAATCTGGAAGACCTTGCACGAGGACCTGCCCCTTCTGGAAGAGCATGTCAGTTGTATGATCAAGGACGTGAAGGAGGAAGGGAAGTCGTGACCGACCTGCCGCCGGGCTACAAGATGACCGAGCTCGGCCCTCTGCCGCAGGAGTGGCAGGTGGCGGAACTCGGCCAAGTGGTAGAGTTCACTGGGCGTCGAGGCCTCTCGCCCTACAGGGCGACCGTGCCTTTCATACCCATGACACTAGTGCCCACTGGCCCATTGGCGGTAACTGAATGGGAGCTTCGCACGCCAGAAGAAGTGCGAAGCGGTGTGCCTGTTAGGGATGGTGACGTGCTGTTAGCTAAGATAACCCCCTGCCTGGAGAACGGTAAGCAAGGTATTGTTCGTGGCTTGCCAGGGGGATGGGGCTATGCGAGCACCGAAATCTATGCTATGCACCCCAATCCCTCTATGCTGGCTGAGTTTCTTGCCCTCTATCTGAAGCTTCCAGCAGTACGTGAGGACCTTGCTGGCAAGATGCAAGGAACGACAGGGCGCCAGAGGCTGCCCAAGGATGCTCTCATTGCCCTGCCGATTCCCCTCCCACCCCTCCCCGAACAGCGCGCCATCGCCCACGTGCTGCGCACCGTCCAGGACGCCATCGAGGCCACCGAGCGGGTCATCGCCGCCACGAAAGAGCTCAAGCGCAGCCTCATGCGCCACCTCTTCACCTACGGCCCGGTGCCGGTGCAGGAGGCGGATCGGGTGCCGCTGAAGGACACGGAGATCGGTCCGGTGCCGCAGCATTGGGCGGTCGTTCCCCTGGGAGACGTCGTTGTTGGCACTCAGTACGGTCTTTCCAGGCGAGGGCAGAGTGCCGGTGAGTACCCCATTCTCCGCATGAACAACCTGGAGGAAGGAAGCGTCAGAACGGACGACCTGCAGTACGTCGATCTGCCTGAAGATGAGTACCGGAAGTACTCCCTAACATCGGGAGACATCCTGTTCAACAGGACCAACAGCTACGAGCTGGTGGGGAAGACAGCCCTGTTTGAGTCAAGTGAGCCTTTTGTGTTCGCCTCATACCTTGTCAGAGTAGTGCCGGACCACAGCAAGCTTCTGCCACGTTACCTCAACTTCTACCTGAACAGTGAGGCGGTGCAGAACCGGCTCAGGACGCTAGCTACCCGAGGCGCTAGTCAATCCAACATAAGCGCCACCAAGCTGCGGAGCCTCATCGTGGGACTGCCGCCGCTTCCGGAACAGCGGCAGAGCGTAGAGTGGTTAGCCGCAGTTGATGGCAAGGTCAGGTCTGAGCGAATGAGGCTGCAGGGCCTGCGCACGCTGTTCAGCTCCCTTCTCCAGAATCTGATGACCGGTAAGGTCCGTGTCTCCGAGTTCGCTCCTCCTGAACCACAGGAGGCGATGTGACCGCCGTGCGCGTGGTGCGTGGCGGCGGGCACGGCGAATTCGGTACCCGGAAGAGCGGGCACAACGCGAACTCACTGGCTAGAATATGCCTGATGTGAAGATCACGACCGATTGCCAGGGGCGGGCTATTCGCCTCACAGAGGAGCGATGGCGGCATATCCTCGGCCATGCCGAGATGCTGGGGCAGCAAGAGCGCATCGAGCAGACTCTTGCCTGCCCCGACATTGTGATAGCCACTATCAAGGACGAGTCTGTCCATGCTTACCATCGCCTGTACGAGAATACCCCCGTCACCCGCAAGTACCTGGTAGTGGTGGCCAAGATGCTGGAAGGCGATGCCTTTGTCTTGACCGCCTTTTTCAGCGGCAGGATGAAGAAAGGACGAACTGTATGGCAGCCGTGAGGGTCTGGTACGACCAAGAAGGGGACTACCTGGAAGTCACATTCGAGGATGTGCCGGCAGTGCTGGAGGAGATAGCCGACGACATATTCGAGCGACGCACAGTCGACGGCCGGGTGGTTGGCTTTGCCGTTTTCAACGTGAGCAAGCACGACCGGGATGGATTGATGCTGCCCATCTCGGTCACGGCCGTGCCCGCTGCCTGAACAAGCCACCGCCATCGGTCGAGCAGGGGCAAGGTGTGCTTTGTCCCTGCGCTGCAAGACCGGGGCGGGCGGTCATGGAGGAGACAGATGCCCCTGGGAGGAGAGGCCGTCGCCGTCCAGAGCCCCATCCTGACCTACGCTCAGGAGGCCGGCTGGGCCTACCTTCGCCCCGATGAGGCCCAAGGCCTGCGCCGAGGCGAGGGCAGCGGCCTCCTCCACGGTGTCCTCCTCGATCAGCTTCAGCGGCTCAACCCCGGAGTGGTGGACCACGCCCGGGCCGAAGAGCTGATCCGGCGGCTGGAGATCGTGGCCCCCAACATCGAGGGCAACCTGCAGGCCTGGGAGTACCTCAAGGGCCTCCGCACCGTCTTCGTGCCCGAGCACCGGCGAGAGCGCAACGTCGCCTTCCTGGACCCCATCAACGTGGAGGCCAACGCCTTCCACGTCACCGACGAGTTCACCTTCGACAACGGCACCCACCGCATTCGGGCCGACGTGGTCTTTCTGGTCAACGGCGTGCCCGTGATCGTCGTGGAGACCAAGGCCGCCACCCACATCGAGGGCATCGCCGAGGCCTTCGACCAGATTCGCCGCTACCACCGGGAAGGGCCGGAGCTCATGGCCCTGATGCAGCTCTACGCCCTCACTCACCTGGTCCAGTTCTACTACGGCGCCACCTGGAGCCTGTCCCGCAAGTCCCTGTTCAACTGGCGAGACGAGCAGGCGGGAGACTTCGAGACCCTGGTCAAGACCTTCGTCACGCCCCGGCGGGTCCTGCGCATCCTCACCGAGTTCATCCTCTTCACCCGCAAGGACGGAGAGCTGTCCAAGGTGGTGCTGCGGCCGCACCAGATGCGGGCCACGGAACGAGTGGTGCGGCGAGCCAAGGACCGGCACAAGCAGCGGGGCCTGGTCTGGCACACCCAGGGCTCGGGCAAGACCTACACCATGATCACGGTGGCCCAGCGGCTGATGGAAGACCCCAGCTTGAACAACCCCACCGTGCTCATGCTGGTGGACCGCAACGAGCTGGAGGCGCAACTTTTCGGCAACCTGGAGTCGGTGGGCCTGAGCCAGGCGGTGGTGGCCCAGAGCAAGCGCCACCTGCAAGAGCTCCTGCGCCACGACCAGCGGGGCCTCATTGTCTCCATGATCCACAAGTTCGACGACATCCCCGCCGATATCAATACGCGGCACAACATATTCGTCCTGGTGGACGAGGCCCACCGCACCACGGGCGGCGACCTGGGCAACTACCTCATGGGCGCCCTGCCCAACGCCACTTACATCGGCTTCACCGGCACGCCCATCGACCGCACCGCCCACGGCCAGGGCACCTTCAAAACCTTCGGCAGTGACGACCCCAAGGGTTACCTGGACAAGTACTCCATCCGGGAGTCCATCGAGGACGGCACCACCGTCCCCCTCAACTACGCCTTGGCCCCTAACGACCTGCAGGTGGACCGGGAGGTGCTGAACCGCGAGTTCCTGGACTTGGCCGAACTGGAGGGGGTCAGCGAGATCGAGGAACTGAACCGGGTGCTGGACCGGGCCGTCACCCTGCGCAACCTGCTCAAGAACCACGAGCGGGTGGAGCGGGTGGCCCGGCACGTGGCTCAGCACTTCCGCACCAACGTCGAGCCCATGGGCTACAAGGCCTTCCTGGTGGGCGTAGACCGGGAGGCCTGTGCCCTGCTCAAGGAAGCCCTGGACCGCCACCTGCCGTCGGAATACTCCAAGGTGGTGATCAGCGCCGGGCACAACGACGAGCCGCTCCTGGTGCGGCATCACCTTTCCGACCATGAGGAGCGAGAGGTGCGCCAGGCCTTCCGGGACCCGCAGCGGCTGCCCAAGATCCTCATCGTCACCGAGAAGCTCCTCACCGGCTACGATGCCCCCATCCTCTATTGCATGTACCTGGATAAGCCCATGCGGGACCACGTGCTCCTGCAGGCCATCGCTCGGGTGAACCGGCCCTATGAGGATGACCAGGGCCATCGCAAGCCGGCCGGGTTCGTCCTTGACTACGTGGGCGTCTTCGACCATTTGGAGAAGGCCCTGGCCTTTGACTCCGAGGACGTGGAGGGGGTGGTCCAGGGGTTGGAGGTGCTTAAGGCCCAGTTCCAGACCATGATGGAACTGGGCAAGAGGGAGTACCTGGACCTGGGTCGGGGCCTGAGGGCGGATAAAGAGGCCGAGGCATATCTAGAGCACTTCCGGGACAAGGAGGAGCGCGACGAGTTCTATCGCTACTTCCGGGAGCTCCAGGAGCTCTATGAGATCATCTCCCCCGACGCCTTCCTTCGCCCCTTCGTGGAAGACTACGACCACCTGGGCCGAGTCTACCGGCTGGTGCGGAGCGCCTTCGAGCCTCACGTGCCGGTAGACCGCGGCTTCATGCGCAAGACGGCGGCGTTGGTGCAGCAGCACACCCAGACCTCGGTCATCATGGAGCCCAGAGAGGTCTACCGCATCGGGCCCGAGGTACTGGACCAGTTGGCCGAGTCGGAGCAGTCCGACACGGTGAGGGTCTTCAACCTGATCAAGGCCCTGCACCTGCTGGTCGAAGAGCAGGAGAAAGAGGCCCCGCATCTCATACCCATTGGGGAGCGGGCAGCGGCCATCGCCCAGGCCTTCGAGCAGCGCCAGCTGACGGCCAAGGAGGCGCTCGAGCGGCTGGAGGACCTGATCGAGGAGTACAAGGAGGCCCAGCGGACCAGGGAGAGCAGCGACCTATCCCGAGAGGGCTTCGGCGTCTACTGGCTCCTGCATGAGGAGGGCCTGGAGGGGGCAGAGGAGGTGGCCAAGCAGGTAGAGCCGTGCTTCAGCCAGTACCCCCACTGGCAGCGAAGCCAAGCCCAGGAGAGGGAGGTGCGCCTGTCGCTGTACAAGGCACTGGCCAAGACCCCACTGAGCGGGAAGCTGACCGAGGTGGTGGACCGGCTGTTGACCGTGCTCAAGAGAGCGGCGCCGTGAGGAAGAAAGACACGCCGGGCTGGACCCCCCTCGAGGACTTGGTGCCGGCGGAGCTGTTCCGGGCCGAGGTGCGGGCCTGGGCCAAGAGGTTGGATGTGCAGCCCAATGAGGTGCGCCTCCGGCCCATGAAGCGCAAGTGGGCCAGCTGCTCCTCCAGGGGCAACCTCACGTTTGACACGGACCTTCTCCGCCAGCCGGCCGACTTCCGGGCGCAGGTGATAGTTCACGAGCTGCTCCACCTCAAGGTGCCGAACCACAGCCGGCTCTTCAGGGCCCTGATGCGGAGCTACCTGGACCAGCGCGACCCGAAGTAGCCCCTCGCGCCCGACGCCCCCGACCCCAGGCCCCTTCGACAGGCTCAAGGTATGCTGCAGCCACCCGCGCCGCCGCCCAGAACGCATTTCGCCTGCGCTTGACACATCCGGCTCCCAACGCTATAATGTTGCTTGCCGACCTGGGGAAGTGTCGGAATTGGCAGACGAGCGTGATTTAGGATCACGTGGAGACGCTCCGTGAGAGTTCGAGTCTCTCCTTCCCCACCTGGCGGTAGAGATGCGGAAGTGGCTCAGTGGTAGAGCATCTCCTTGCCAAGGAGAAAGTCGCGGGTTCGAATCCCGTCTTCCGCTCCTGAATCGGCCGGCGCTGAAACGCCGGCCGATTCCATTCCGCCACCTCCAGGCACCCCCGATGGCACGCAAGATGCAGTATCAGGAGTCGGCCGGTCGGCGTCCAGTCTCAGCGCGCCGCTCCTTATCTTCACCGCCGGACTCGCCCCGGTCAGCTGTCGCCGCCGGATGCCGATGGCAGAGAACCCTTCAGCCGGCAACTTGGGACTCAAGTACCCTTGTAGTCCTAGCCCCATACTGTTACCATCTTGGTGGGAGACATGGGCGAAATCAGTGCTTTCGACATCATCGTCTGTCTCATGCTGCTGGGGGGCATGGCAGCCGGATTCGCCCGCGGTTTTGTCCGCCAGACGGCCGACCTGGCCGCTCTGTACGTGGGCCTGGCGGTGGCAGCCCAGTATACTCCCATGGTCACGCCCGCCCTCGACCGTCGGCTTCTCGCCCTGCCCACCTACGCCGTCACCGCCCTCACCTTCTTCCTCCTCGTGGGGATAGTGACCGCCATCCTCAGCCTGGTGGCGCAGAGTCTCCTCCATAGCAGCCAGAAACAGGAGCTCAACGAGATCAGCCACATCGCCGGCTTCGCCGTCGGCGCCCTGGCTACCTATGCCTTCATCAGCGTGTCCGTTCCCGTCATACGCTACGGAGTGGCCGCCTCCTGGGGAGCCTGGGAGGGAGTGCGTCAGGTCATCATAGCCTCACTCAACCACTCCTACCTACGCCCCCTGTTCGAAAGCTTCACCCCCACCATGCTCTCCCTCCTCCAGCCTCTCCTTCCCTCAGGCCTGCCCGACGTCCTACGTGGTCGGCTTTCCACTGCCTCGCCCGACCTCGACCTGCTCCTGCACTTGTAGACCGCCGCGCCCCGCGGCCACACTGCGCCACAGCTCAGGGCCAAGAGGATGCATTCCCGCCAGCGCCGTCGCCCGGGCCCTCCGCTGCTATCACCCTGGCAGAGCAGACCGAGAAGGCATCCCAGGTGCAACTGCCGTCGAGCAAGCGGTGCGCGCGCACGCGGGCCAAGTCCCCATGTGCCCGCCGCGCCCGGGCGCTCACTTTTGCGGAGGGACTGGACCACTGCCCCGTGCCTCGCAGCTGGAAGCGGAGCTGCCCCCGCACAACTGCCCGCTGCACGCACTCGCCCCCTCGAGCCTGACCTCCTATCACGCCCTTGCCGCTCTGCTCTACAGGTGCTAGACTCTCCCTTGCCCTTCTGGCGAGCGTGAAGACGGGGGTTTGGTGCGGATCCTCTTCGTCCTGGACCAGGTTGACTACGAGCCGCAGGGCATCATGCAGCTCTCCAGCGTGCTCAAGGCAGAGGGGCACCAGGTGGAGCTTGCCGTTGCCTCGCTGGAGGATCCAGTCCGGGTAGCCCGCCAGTTCCAGACCCAGATCCTCGCCTACAGCGTCATCACCGGCTCCCAGCGCTACTACCTCGACCTCAACCGACGGCTCCGAGCCCAAGTTAGGGCACTCAGTGTCTTCGGTGGGCCCCACCCCACCTTCTTTCCTGAGATGATCCAAGAAGAAGGAGTGGACGCGGTGTGCATCGGCGAAGGGGAACGCCCCCTGCTCGAGCTCGCCCGCGCGCTCCAGCCGGATGGCACTCTCTCCGACACCCGCCTGCCCAACTGGCACCTCAAGCTCGACGGTGAGATCATCCGCAACCAAGTCGGGCCTTACGCCGACCTGGAGTCCCTGCCCCCGCCCGACTATGGCCTCGTCTATGACAAGGACCCGGTCACGCGCCGAAGCAAGATCAAGCACTTCATCGCCGGGCGTGGCTGCCCCTACGGTTGCACCTACTGCTTCAACCACGCCCTGATGGCCATCTACCGGGGCAGAGGCAAGCATGTCCGGCTCCGCCGGCCCGCCGACGTAGTGGACGATGTGGCGCAGGTGCGGGAGCATTACCCCCTGGAACACGTCGTCTTCGTGGACGACACCTTCATCCTGGACGTGGACTGGCTCGAGGAGTTCGCCGGCCACTATCGGGAACGCGTAGGTCTGCCCTTCTTCTGCAATGTGCGCGCCAATCTGGTCACTCGAGAGCTGGTGCAGCTGCTACGCTGGGCGGGCTGTCACTCCGTGAGCATGGGCATCGAAACGGGCGACGACGAAGTGCGCAACCAGCTCCTCAACCGCAACATGAGCCGCGAGCAGATCCTTGGGGCCGCTCGGCTCATCCGAGAGGGCGGGCTCCGGTTCAGCACCACCAACATGATCGGCCTCCCCGGCACTACCATCGAGCACGATCTGAAGACGCTCGACCTCAACGCCGAGGCTCGGCCCGACTACGCCCATGCCTTCATCTTCCAGCCTTACCCCCGCACCCGGCTGGGCCAGTACGCCCTCGAACAAGGCATGCTAGAGGGCACCTTCGACGACATCGGCGTGCGCGCCTGGGACCGCACCATCCTGCGGTTTTCGCCCGAGCACAAGGGAGCCCTCACCAATCTCCAGCGCCTTTTCGCCTTGGGAGTGGAATGGCCCTTACTGCGACCGCTCCTGGTGCGGCTGCTCCGCCTACCGGGGAACCCGCTCTACTGGCTGGCCAACAAGCTCTGGAAGGGTTACGCCATTAAACAGCGCATCCACCCGGTGTCCATGTCCCCCCGGGACCTGCTGAGCACCGCCTGGCGGTTCATGAGGATCAAGTCCTAGCATGCACCTCCTCTTCATCGTGCGGGAGATTGATAACGAGCCTCACGGCATCCTGCTCATTGCCGCCCTGCTGAAGCAGCACGGCCACCGGGTCTCCCTGGTGGTCGCCACCGAAGAGGATCCCATCGAGGCGGCGGTGCGCCTGAGGCCCGATGTGGTCGGCTACACCGTCTACACCGGCACCCAGCGCTACTACCTGGACCTCAACCGGCAGATCAAGTCCCGCATTCCGGTCTTCTCCATCTTCGGTGGCCCCCACCCCACCTTCTTCCCCGAGATGATCGAGGAGGAAGGAGTGGATGGCCTCTGCGTGGGTGAGGGCGAGTACGCCACTCTCGAGTTGATGGACGCCCTCGAGGCTTCTGCACCTTTCCACGGCCTGCGCAACTGGCTGTTCAAGACCGATAGCGGCGTGATCCGTAACCCCCTCCGCCCCCTGCTTACCTCAGAAGAGCTGGACCAGCTTCCCTTTGCCGACCGGGAGCTCCTCTACGCCGCCCACCCTCCGAGCCGCGAGAACCGCATCCGCCCCTTCATTACCGGGCGCGGCTGCCCTTACAACTGCTCCTTCTGTTTCAACCGAGCCTACTCCGAGCTCTACGAGGGACAAGGGCACAGCGCCCCTCTGAGACGTCGCAGCGTGAACAGTGTGGTGCGAGAGGTCAAGCAGGTGGCCTCCAGGCACGAGCTGGCCTTCATCACCTTCATGGACGATACCTTCATCGTGCAGCGGCGCTGGCTGGAGGAGTTCTCCCGGGTCTACCCGGCCCAGGTGGGGCTACCCTTCTGGTGCCAGGTGCGGGCCAACTTGGTGGACGAAAGCGTCACCGCTGCCCTCAAGCGCGCCGGATGCGTCAGCGTCAGCTTCGGCATCGAGGCCGGCAACGACCGCCTCCGCAACCAGATCCTGAATCGGAACATGTCCCGGGAGCAGATCATTCGCGCGGCCGAGACTCTCCGTGCCCATGGAATAGCTTTCTCCACCAACAACATGCTCGGGCTGCCCACCGGGGGGCTGGCCGAAGACCTGGAGACTCTGGCCCTGAACGTCCAGTGCCGCCCCGCTTACGCCAATGTCTTCCTCTACCAGCCCTACCCGAAGACCGAACTGGGGGAGATGGCCCTGCAAGAGGGCTACATGCACGGGACCTTCGATGACCTCAGCGGCTCCGTCACCCTGAGCACCCCCATCCGCTTCCAGGATGAGAATGAAGGGCACCAGGTCGAGAACCTCCAGAAGCTGTTCGCCCTGACCGTCGAGTTCCCCGCTCTGCTGCCCCTGGTGCGAAGGCTGATCCGCCTGCCTCCCAACCCTCTGTTCTGGCTCGTCTACAAGGCCTGGAAGGGCTATGCCATGAAGCGACGCATGTTCCCCTACCATCTCTCTCCGGGCGAGTACCTTGCCACCGCCCTTCAGTACATGCGCATACGCTCCCAGTAGATGATAGGTCGCAGGGAGTAAGGGATGGGGTAGACCGGATTTGGCGGGCCGGCGGCATGGCCGTGCCCCATCCCCTACTCCTTGTGACCTCACTCTCCCCAAGAGCTCAGGATCGGGGACGAGTCCATTCACGCCGCAATCGCACGGGGTAGACTGGCTTAAGTGGCTGCAACACAGGCTTTCGCGGCCCGCTCTTCCGCCGGCGACGAGGGCAAGGCGATGTGGTTCGACTCCTTCTGGAGGCGTGAGCGCCCCCAGGCGGGCTGGCCGTGTGGAGGCATGGTGCGCGTGGACCTGCACACTCCCTCAAGAAAGGTATAGCGGCAACGCAGCCGGGGCCTGCTCTCGCAGTCTGAGTGTATCGAAGGACCTGAGCGCCGATGCTCGTCTCAGGACCCATCCCCTCGATCCTGATCTCTCATGTTCTCCGTGCGCAGCAGGTCATTTGAGGGTATAATGGTGGTTTGAACACAAGCGATTCCCGGAAAGAGAGTTGGCGCCAGCACCGGAAAGACCCGACCTATACCGCATTCTTCAGGTTGACCCGGCGGCCGAGCCCGAGGTGATCGAGGCAGCCTACCGGCGCCTGGCCCTCAAGTATCACCCGGACGTCAACCGAGCGCCTAACGCTGCCGACCGCATGCGAGACCTGAACATGGCCTACGAGGTGCTGGGCGACTCCGAGCGGCGGGCGCAGTATGACCAGGAACTGGCCCTGCGGCGCCCCGGGCAGCGTTCCGCCGGCCTTCGCCGCGCCTCTCGTACTGCCCCGCCCCGGCTGCGGGTGGACCCGCAGTCGCTCCAGTTCGGGCCCATGCCCAAGGGAAGCATCCAGACAGCCGTCCTTCAGGTGACCATGGATGGGGTGGGCTCCCTTCGCGGCAGCGTCCGACCCAACCAACCCTGGGTCCGCACCAGCGTCTCCCGCGCCGACGGAGGCACTTGCACCGTCGAGGTCACCGTGGACACGGCCAACCTGCGCGACGGCTGGCGTCACTCTGGCTCCGTCACCATCGGCACCGTGCTGGGCGGCAGCAAGGTCGTGCCCGTCACCGTGGAGGTGGAGCCGGAGCCCAAACCCGCCGTCCGAGTTGAGCCCGAGGTGCTCGACTTCGGAGAGGTCTACGCCCAAGCGGGGCCGGTGGCCCACCAGCTGCGCGTCACGAACGGCGGGACCGGCGTCCTCTCCGGCCACGTCAACATAAGCCATGCGTGGGTGAGCGTCTCTCCGGAAAGGTTCTCCGGCAACGAGCAAACCTTCAGCGTCACCATTGACCCCTCTCGGCTGAAGATCGGCCGGCGCTACACTAGCCGGCTCTTCTTGGAGACCAACGGCGGCATCGCCTTGGTGCCGGTTCGAGTTCAGGTGTCCGAGATAGCGCGGCCTCTTCCTCCTCCGGAGAGCCCCGACTACTGGTATGAGCTCATCAGCCGTCTCCTCCCTCAAGAGAAATGGGAGAGGGACCTGACGGCAGACCTGCTGCTGCGCGCTCAGCAGCGGGGCTGGCGCCCCACCGAACAGCAGCGAGCTCTCATCGCCCGGATCAAGTCGCGCGGGCTCGAAGACTAACGCTAGCATCACCGCCACCCGAGGTTCGCAGATGCAAATAGGCAATGTGCGTCCCATAGACATAGACGACGAAATGCGCGTGTCCTACCTCGACTATGCGATGAGCGTCATCGTCGCTCGCGCCCTCCCGGACGTGCGGGACGGGTTCAAACCGGTGCAGCGCCGCATCCTCTACGCCATGCACGATCTTGGGCTGGCGCCGGATCGGCCCTACCGCAAGAGCGCCCGCATCGTGGGCGAGGTGCTGGGCAAGTACCATCCCCACGGCGAGTCGGCCGTCTACGAGGCCATGGTGCGCATGGCCCAGGACTTCTCCATGCGCTATCCCCTGGTGGATGGGCAGGGCAACTTCGGCTCCGTGGACGGGGACAGCCCCGCCGCCCAGCGCTACACCGAGGCCAGGCTAACCACTATAGCCCGGGAGATGCTGGCGGATATCGACAAGGACACAGTAGACTTCGTAGACAACTTCGACGCTTCTCTGAAGGAGCCCAGCGTTCTGCCGGCGGTGCTGCCCAACCTACTGGTCAACGGAGCCACAGGCATCGCCGTGGGCATGGCCACGAACATTCCCCCTCACAACCTCTCCGAAGTGTGCGATGCCCTGGTCTACCTCATAGACAACTACGACCGCATGGACGAGGTTTCCGTCGCGGACCTTATGCGGTTCATCCGCGGGCCGGACTTTCCCACTGGGGCCCTCATCATGGGCCAGGACGGGATCGCTGCCGCCTACGGCACTGGCAAGGGCCGGATCATCGTGCGCGCGGTGACCGACATTCAGGAGATCCGCGGCGGACGTTACGCCATCGTCATCACCGAGATCCCCTATCAGCTCAACAAGGCCGCCCTGCTGGAGAAGATTGCCGACCTGCACCGAAACAACCGCATTGACGCCATCTCCGACCTGCGCGACGAGTCCGACCGCGAGGGCCTCAGGGTCGTCATCGAGCTGAAGCGGGGCGCCCAGCCGACCAAGGTGCTCAACCAGTTGTTCAAGTGGACCCCTCTCCAGACTTCCTTCAGCATCAATATGTTGGCACTGGTGGAGGGGCAGCCTCGGGTGCTTCCTCTGAAGCGCGCTCTCCAGCTCTACTTGCGCCATCGCCAGGAGATCACCCAGCGACGGTCGCGCTTCGAGCTGGATCGCGCCTTGCGTCGGGCACACATTCTCGAGGGCTTGCTCAAGGCCCTGGATGCCATAGACGCCATCATCGAGACCATCCGCTCTTCGCCCGACGCCGACGCGGCTCTGGAACGGCTCATGGAGCGCTTTGGACTGACCGAGGAGCAGAGCCGGGCCATTCTGGACATGCAGCTCCGGCGGCTCGCTTCCCTGGAGAGGCAGCGCCTGGAGGAAGAGCACAATCAGCTGCGCGCCACCATCGAGGAGCTTCGGGAACTTCTGGCAGATCCGCGCAAGCTGCTGGCCCACATCCGGCAGGAAGTGCTGCGGCTCAAGCAGCAGTACGGAGACGAACGTCGCACCCGCATCCTGAATGAGTCGGCCGAGCCGCTGGCGGCGGAGGACCTGATCGCCGATGAGCCCGTACTGGTTACCATCACCCGAAGGGGATACATTAAGCGCCTGCCCACCCGTACCTACCGCGTTCAGGGCCGAGGAGGCAAGGGCATTACCGGGGCCCAGACGAGCGAGGAAGATGACGTGGAGCACTTCTTCACCAGCTCCATGCTGAGCTCGGTCTACTTCTTCACCAACCGGGGCCAGGTCTTCGCGCGCATGGCCTACGCCATTCCCGATGCGTCCCGCACCTCTCGTGGCGCCGCTCTCGTCAACCTGCTGCCCCTGGAAGAAGGCGAGAGGGTAACCGCGGCGCTCAGCGTGCCGCGTCAGCACGAGAACGGATTCCTCTGCATGGTCACCCGTCAGGGACGGCTGAAGAGAGTAGTGCTCGACGAGTTTCGCTCCATCCGGCCTAGCGGCATCCGGGCCTTGAGCCTCGAGCCCAACGACGAGTTGGTCTCGGTCGGGCTCACCGACGGTTCCGATGAGTTGCTAGTGGTCACCGCTCTGGGCCGTGCCCTGCGCTTCCGCGAGGACGAGGTCCGGCCTCAGAGCCGGGTGGCTAGAGGGGTGTTGACGGCGAACCTCGACCACGAAGATCACATCGCCGGCATGGAGGTGGTGGAGCCAGGAGCCAAGGCCCTCATCTTGACCGAGAACGGTTTTGGCAAGCGGGTACCAGTGGAAGACTTCCCTCTGCGGTCGCGCCGAGGCAAGGGCGTGCTGGCCACCAATCAGCGGGCTTTCAACCGCACCGGACCCGTGATGGGCGTGCGGATGGTAGCCGACGACGACGAGATCAGCATCATGACCACCGAAGGCATGGCCATGCGGGTGCGGGCCGCTGACATCCCCATTGTGAGCCGCTACGCGGCTGGGAACATCGTCATGCGACTCAACGATGGGGACACACTCGCCTCAGCCGCCCGCATCCAGCCACCCCCGGAGCAAGGGTGAGAGCCACTGCAGCGATCGCGGGCCTGACGGTGTGCCTGTTCCTCCTGGCCGCCGGATGCACTGCGCCCCTGCCCCCCACACCGGGCCTGGTTCGGGTCTTGCCGCCCACAGCTACCCCTCTGCCGCCGCCGCTCGGTGCCGCCGATGAGGCCTGGGCGGTGGTGGCCGCCGAGGCTGAAGCCGTGCGCCAGCAGGACATTGATGCCCTGGCCCAGCTCTGGCTCCCGGATGGGCAGGTGGTGGACGTTGCTCACACCCCCGACACTGACACCGACGACCGACGCTGGCAGGGATGGCCCGCTATCCGCGAGCGCTACACCCACGAGGTGTTCTCCTATCCGGCCGAGGCCGATCTGGGCCCAAGGCCGCGCTCGCCGCGGCCCACTATCACCGTTCAGGACGGCCGGGCGGAGGTGATGGTGCCTGGGCCAGACGGGCGCACACCTCGGGATCGCTGGCAACTCCAACTGGTGGACAGTTCCTGGCGCATCGCCCGGCTGGAGTACAACCTGGATCCTCAGAGCTCCTTCATCTCTCCGGAGTGAGCTGTGCGGCAGGATCATTGCCGGATCGTGGCGCACGGCTCGGTGGACTCCGGCCACTACCTGCTGGAGGTGGACTGCGACCCGCTGGGGCAGCCCGCCCGCGCGGGCCAGTTCCTCATGCTGCGCCTCCGCCCTGGCTGGTCCGATCCGCTCCGCCATCCGGCCTTCTTCTCCCGCGGCGGTCGCATCGGCCAACTTCTCCTCTCCCAGGCCGAGCCCTGGGCGCACGACCTGGGCTCGCTCCTCCCGGAAGAGACGGTGGATGCGCTCGGTCCCCTGGGACAGCCGTTCGTCCTCAGGCCTGGAGCTGGCCGGCTGCTAGTCGTGGCCCTAACCGAGCCGGTGGCGCCCGCCCTCGCCGTGGCCCACTGGGCCCTGCGGCAAGACTGCGCCGTCAGCCTCATCCTGGGGGATCCCGCCTGGCGCCCCCTCACCGACTTGGTCCCCGACACAGTGGAGTGCACCGTGGGACCGCCCGAGGCGTCACCTACCCTGGCAGACGACCTTCGCTGGGCCGACCAACTCTTCCTAGTGGCCGATAGCACCCGTGTCGAGTGGGCGGCCAGAGCCATCGAGAGAGCTCGTCTCCGCCTGGTGGAGGGCTTCGCTGGGGTCCTGGTGCCTTCCGACTTCGCCTGCGGGGTGGGAGCCTGTGGAGGCTGCGTTCAGCGCCATGGGCGAGGCCAATACACCCTCTGCAGCGACGGTCCCATACTGGACCTCAAGGAGCTGTTGTGACTGGCCTGGCCGGGTCGGTCAGCATCGGGGGCCGCGGGCGTAGGGAGTTCCTGCTCCGCCGGCCCGTCATGCCGGCCGCAGGATTCCTCGGCTATGGCCGAGCCTATGCCGGCATGGTGGACCCTCGCTCCTTCGGCGCTCTAGTGACGAGAACTACCACTTTGCTGCCGTTCACCGGGCCTTCGCCGGGATTCGCGCGCACTCGGGGCGGATTCATCCTCGCCCTGCCCCCGTCCAACCCGGGCCTGTCCAGCGTACTGCGTCAGTTTGCCCCCAGTTGGGCGCGGTGGGAAGCCCCAGTGATTCTCTCCCTCTGGGTGAACACCGCGGAGGAGGCAGCGGCACTCGGCCGCCGCCTGGAGCCGGAGCCGACCGTGGCCGGGGTGGAGCTGGCTCTGCCCCCCGAAGCCCAGGAGAAGTGGCTGGAAGATGTGATGGCCGCCGTGCAGTCCGAGTGCGACCTCCCGGTGCTGGTGAAGCTTCCTCTGGGCTTGCAGGTAGACCTGGTCTCAGTGGCGGTGGAGGTGGGTGCGTCGGCCCTGGTGCTGGCTACCCCCCATCTCGGGATGTCTCCCGGTGGCCTGACAGGACCGCTCTACGGCCCCGCCATGCTGCCCCACACGCTCCGAGCGCTGGCCGAGGTTGCCCCCCGGGTGGACATTCCTCTGATCGCCGGCGGCGGCATCTACGACCTCGCCGACGTCAACTCCTGCGCCATCCTCGGGGCGGCCGCGGTTCAGCTGGATGGGCTGTTGCTGCTCGATCCGGCCGGGGCCGCCCGCTTGGCGGCCGCCGTGGGAGGAGAGAGCGGGCAGGCTACCGCCAGCGGGTGAGGATGGTCTCGCGCTCGAATAGCCGCACCGCCGCCCGCAGCATGAGAGCGTCCGCGGCAGCCAACGCCACCGCACCCAGAGCCAGGGTGAGGTAGTTCAGGGTGAGCACGCCCGTCATCTGGGCGATGAAGAGGCCGATGACCGGGATCACCAGAACGCCGATGCCCTGCTCCACCGCCCGCGGGTCGTTAAGCCGCGAGGAGGCGATGATGCTAAGCAATACCCCCAGAGCGGCCACCAACGGCGCGATGAGCATCACCATGAGCACCCACACCGGGCTGACCATGCGGGAGAAGGCCTGATCGCTCACCGCCAGGAGCCTGGCCCCAGCTACGAAGACGGCGAAGGCAGTCCAAGTGACGGCCAGAGCCGGGGTCACGGCTGCCAGGCACTTGGCCAGGAGCAGCTCACCCGTCTCCACCGGAGTAGCCAGTAGCGGCTCCAGGCTGCGCTGGAGCTTCTCCCCCACGATGCTGTAGGCGGCGATGCTCACCGGGATGATGAGAGGCATGAGGAGGAACAGGGTGAGGAAGTACTGCGCCATCACCACCTGCGCCGCCTCCATTTCCGTGAGCCCAGCGAAGTCTGGCCGCTGCAAGAAGGGCCGCATGTCCTCCAGGTCGGCCGTGGGGAACCGCACCGTGGCATACATCACGCCGATGCTCAGCACCACCATCAGCGTCGGCGGGAGGGCTACCAATAGGACGACGATGCGATTGCGGAACACATCCGCCCACTCTTTGAGCACGATCGCCCGAACCCGCGGGATCACTGCTGCCCCTCCGCCACCAGCGCCAGATAGGCGTCTTCGAGGGAGTGCTCCACCGGCCGTACGTACCTTATCTGCGCCCCCGCCTCCACCATCCGGCTCACCATGACCGGGTTGTTGCGATCGGGGTCCTGCAGCTCGACCACCATGGTCCCGTGGTCGGACTGCACCGACGTCACGAAGGGCAACGACTTGACCACCTTCTCGATCCCAGGGGCTGGCTCGGACAGCTCGACCTCCACCTTCTGCCCGTAGAGGGAGGCTCTCAGCCCAGCAGGCGTATCCACCCGCAATAGGCGCTGCTTGATGATGCCGATGCGGCTGCAGAGGAGATCGGCCTCAAAGAGATTGTGGGTGCACAGGATGATGGTGCGCCCGCCCTTCCCCAGCTCGGCCATGAACTCTCGCACCACCCGCGCCGCCTCTGGGTCCAGCCCCGAAGTGGGCTCATCCAGAAAGAGCACCTCAGGCTCGTGGAGCATGGCCCGGGCCAGAGCCAGCTTCTGCTTCATCCCCTTGGACAGAGTAGCCGCCGGGTCCTTGCGTTTCCCTTGCAGCCCCAGAAGCGACAGGTACTTGTCCACCTGCCTGTCTTCCTGTTCCCGGTCTAGCAGGTGCATCCGGGCGAAGAAACGCAGGTTGGCCTCCACCGAGATGCGATCGTACAGCCCGGGCGACTCGGTCAGGATCCCGATGCGCTTCCTGATCTCCTGGTCTTGCTCTCCCACCTTGAAGCCGGCGACCCACGCCTCACCCTCAGAGATGCCGATCAGGGCCGCCAGCATGCGGATGGTGGTGGTCTTCCCGGCGCCGTTGGGGCCCAGGAAGCCGAAGACCTCCCCTCTCTTCACCGACAGGTCCACGTGGTCCACGGCGGTGAACCCATCGAAGCGGCGCGTCAGTCCGCTGGTCTCAATCATTGCCCCGTTATTCTCACCCTTGGTCCAGCAAGTAGTGCCCCAGCCAGGGGCCGATGAGCAGGTAGCGGAAAGGCCGGCCCCGAAAGGCCTGCACCGCGCCCCAGAGGCCGTAGAGCCACAGCAGCCCCATGAAGGCCAACGGAAGCACCATGGAGGCCATGCCGGCCCAGAAGAACCAAGGCGGCTCTGGATAGGCCGATGGATCCGCCATCAAGGGAACGAGGGACCCCAGGTACCCGACAGTCCAGCACACCCAGCAGCCTACCGTGAGCAGGAAGCCTGCCAACTGGTAGACGGCCGCCTGGGCTGCCTGGAAAGCCACATACCGGCTGCGCTCCCGGTTCAGGGCGAAGATGACGGCTGCGCCGACGGCACCCACGAAGTTGATCAGGATCAGGGCATGAGCCAGCGCTGCCAATAGCCTCTCGTCTCGGTTATCCGTCGTCGGTACAGCCACACCGGTCACTTCCATCCTCCTTGCAGGCTGCGTGCCCAGGGCACCACTGCGCTAGCGACATCACTCTCATCCACCAGGGAATCGCCGGTCCATCACCTCTCGCCAGGCTTGCTCTAGTTCCGGCCGGGTGAACCCCAGTTCCGCCGCTTCCACTAGAGCATCCTCCAGAATGGCATCGAGGGCAGCCCGCCGGGACCGGGCCGCGCCATCAGGAGGACCCAACACGTACGTGCCTCGTCCCTGCTGAGCAGAGATGAGCCCTGCGTCGTGCAGGATGCGGTAGGCTCGCGCCACCGTGTTGAAGTTGATCTCCAGTTCCGCCGCCAGCTCCCTGATGGTAGGCAGCCGCTCCCCCGGGGAGAGCCTGCCCTGCTCCACTAGGCGACGGATCTGCTCCACAATCTGGCGGTAGATGGGCTCTCGCCCTCTGTGGTCGAGGCTTACATGCATGCCCGTCGCGTGCAATGCCATAATTGTATCATTGTGGTGATTGTATGCGGGCCGCCGACTGGGCGCAAGCACAGGAGCCGCCCAGGGGCCTACGCAGATCGGTGGTGATCCCCACCACCATGCCACGGGGCTACCCAGCCTGCCAGTGCATGGCGGGCCACACTGGAGTGTGGGCCCGGTCGCCACGCTGTGGCAGGCGCCTGAAGCCTTCAGGTAGAGGATGCCGGGTTGGGCTGGCGCCAAGGAGCCTCACCGCCGACGGCGAACGGGCGGCGTCCCGCCCGGGCCGCTGGCCTCGCGGCCATCCCGCAAGGAACCGTCAGGTAGAGGCAGATCAGCGGGCGAAGTAGGCAAGGGCTTGTCGTAGCCTAGCCTCGAAGTCGTCGCGATTGTCGGTGGGCAGAGACTGCACCGCCGCCTGGGCCTCGACCACCGAGTATCCCAGCGCCGTAAGCGCCTCCACCAGATCGAGGTCGTCCCGGGAGGCTAAGGAGAGAGCTGCCCCTACTCCGCTCACCTTGTCCCTCAGGTCAAACACGATCCTTCGGGCCGTCTTGGCGCCGATCCCGGGGACGCTGGTGAGCACCTCGGGCTGCTCATTGTAGATGGCGGAGCGGATGGTATCGAGGGAGAGGGAGTCCACCAGAGCGAGGGCCGCCTTGGGCCCTACGCCCGACACCCGGAGGAGAAGCCGGAACATCTCCAGCTCGTCCTGCCGCTGGAACCCGACGAGGGAGAGCTCGCCACTCTGGGCCACAGTGAAGTGGGTGAAGCATCGAGTCTGCTGCCCCACCCTGAGCTCTCGCACCATCCGGCGCGGCAGCATCACCCGGAAGCCGATCCCGGCGGCCTCGATCACAGCTGATTCCTCGTCCAGGGAGAGGACAGTCCCGGCCAGACTGGCGATCACGTCTCTACCGTCCCTCCTCTCTGCTCCACTGCTTGACCGAAGCGCTCGTGCTGCAGATGGCATAGGGCGATGGCAGCAGCATCGGCCGCATCGTCCGGACGCAGCACCTCCGGCAGCTGCAATAGGAGCCGGACCATCTCCTGCACTTGGTGCTTGTCGGCCCCGCCGTACCCAGTCACTGTCTGCTTGACCACCGAAGGCTTGTACTCGTACACCCTGACGCCGGCGTCCGCCAGGCCCAGCAGCACCACCCCTCGAGCATGGCCCACCGCCAGGGCCGTGCGCACGTTCCTTCGGAAGAACACCTCTTCCACCGCCGCCGCGTCGGGCCGGTGCTCTCGGGCCAGCCCCACGATGCCCCGGTACACTTGCTGCAGCCGCTGCGGCAGTGGTTCGGAGGCGTCGGTTCGGATCACGCCGCTGGCCACCAGTTCCGGCTCCGAGTCCGCCTGGCGCACCACCGCGTAACCCGTGAGGGCAGTGCCCGGGTCAATGCCCAGTGCCAGCATCAGGCTGCTTCGCTCTCGTACTGCTCCAGCACCGAGTCGGGGATGTTCAGGTTGGAGTACACGTTAGTGACTTCTTCGATCTCCTCCAGCGCGTCCACCACCCGCATGGCTTGCATAGTCTCGGCAGGCGACAGGTCGATCATGGTCTTGGGGATCATGGCCAAGTCGGCGTTGCTGATCTGGTAGCCGGCAGCAGTGAGGGCCTCCTGAACCGCCTTGAAGTCCTCCAAGAGAGTGTAGACCTCCACGATCTCTCCGCCTATGACCACGTCGTCCGCCCCGGCATCAATGGCCACCAGGGCTACCTCGTCCGGATCAACGTTCATCGCGTCCACAGCGATGTAGCCCTTCTGATCGAAGAGCCAGGACACGCTGCCGCTCTCGCCCAGGCTCCCCCCCATGCGGTTGAACACGCGCCGCACGTCCGCCACGGTGCGATTGCGGTTATCGGTCAACGCCTCGATGATGAGAGCCACCCCGTGGGGTGCGTAGGCCTCGTACACCACTTCCTCTAGCGCCTCGGCCTTCTCCTCTCCCGTGCCCCGGCGGATGGCCCGCTCCACATTCTCCTTGGGCATATTGGCGGCTCGTGCCTTCTCCAGGATCAGGCGCAGCTTGAAGTTCGTCTCCGGATCACCCCCCTCGCGGGCGGCGATCTCGATCTCTCGCGCCAGCTTGGTGAAGACCTGGCCCCGCTTCGCGTCGGCCGCGCCCTTCTTCCGTTTGATGGTGGACCACTTGCTATGTCCTGACATCAGTCACCTCCGGTATCGCTTACCTCGCCTTCGCCCCCGGTCAGCTGGGCGCTACCCCAGCTGCAGCAAGAGACGCAGTTGTCTGGCCGTGTCCACAGCCTGGCCCTGCCAGTGGTTGTTGGCGTACACGTACGTGTGCGCCGACTGACCGTCCAGGTCCTGGATCTTGGGCACCCACTCCGCCAGCTCCTCTTGGGAGTAGCGGTAATCGTAGCGCTCCCATGCCTCCTCGTGTTGCCACCACTTGGCGGCGTTGCGCCCGTGGAACCGCACGTAGCTTACATCCGCGGTGGCCACTGCCACGGGCGGCATCAGACCCTTCAGGGGTGGCTCGTCTACACAACAGAAGCCCACTTGGAGCCGGCGGAGGAAGTCGAAAGCCTCCTGGCGCACCCAGGCCCGGTGGCGGAACTCGGCCACCAGAGGCAGGTCGGGCAGCCCCTCGCGACACTGCTCCAGCAGCTGCACCGTGTCCGGCGTGGGCCGGAACGTATGGGGAAACTGCAGCAGCAGTGCCCCCAGTTTCCCCTCTGCCACCAGCGGCTCCACCGCTTCGCGCGTGCGCTCCAGGCTCTCGGCCACGTTTTCCTGCTCGTGAGTGATGCCCTTGTAAGCCTTGAGCGAGAACACGAACCCGTCCGGCACCCTTTCGGCCATCCGCGCCATCTGCCCAGCGTCGGGAAGGCGGTAGTACGTGTAGTTCAACTCGCAGGTGTCGAACTCCTGGGAGTAGAACTCCAGCCACCTCGACTGAGGGTAGCCCTCCGGGTAGAAGGGGCCCACCCAGTCCTGATAGTGGAAACCCGCCGTACCCACGTGAATCACTGCTCAGGCCTCCCGCACCCGCACCGCGGCAGCCGCCTGCCTTTGTCGCACCTGGCGCACGCCCAGGCTCACGAAGTAGAGCCCGAAGCCAACCAGGAGCACCCCACAGATGCTGATTAGCCATAGGTACGGCTTCCCCTGCAGCATCTGCCGGCCGCTAGTGACCAGGCCCGCCACCGCCCCGTACCACACCCAGTCGGACAGTGTGTGGCCCACGTAGAAGGACAGCAGGCCACCTCTGCCCTGACCCAGAGCCAGGGCTACGTAGCCCACGCCCACGGCCCCCCACCACATCACCCAGGCGGGGTTGGAACCGCTCACCAGCACCCCCGTGACCACTGGAGAGGCGGGCAACGAGACCAGGGAAGCGTTGGCCACCATCGCGCCCGGATCTCGCAGCACGGTGTGCACCACGCTCGCCCCCATGTAGGCCAGCAGTGCACCTCCGACTATGCCCACAACGGCCCCCACCGCCGGCTTCTTGAGCACCCCGCCCGCCCCTTGGGCCAGGGCCACCAGCAGGGCCGCCTCGAGCAGCACGTGCCCCAGTACCACGCCCAGGCTGCCCCAGAGCCGCCCGTTCAAGCTCTCCGACAGTACCACGGCCAGCATGGGCCCGGGGATCATCGCTCCCGAGAAACCCACTGCCAGCGCGCTCCAGAATATGCCCGCCCGACCTCTCATAAGCCTGCTACACTTTCCGCAATATGCGGCCACGACCCGGGTCGAAAGGGGCAAGCTCCACTTCTACCCGCTCTCCCGGCAGTAGGCGGACGCTGTGCAGGCGCATCTCGCCACCCAAGTGCGCCCTCACCTCCCCTCCCTCGTCAAGGGCCAGCAGGTAGAGGCCGTTCGGGAGCACCTTCGCCACTCCGGCAGTCCTCACTCGCGAGTGGGCGCTGTCGTCTGGGCCGATGTCCTCCCCGGAGCTGAGCGCCATCACTCCGCCTCTTCTTCCTCGACCAGGTCCTCGAGCTCTTCCCCCTCGATCGAGCCATCTTGTTCCTTGAGCACTGGTCTGGCCTTTCCCCCTCCCGCAGCCTCACCCACGATCCCGGCTTCCTCCAGCAGATCCAGCAGACGCGCGGCCCGGGGGTAGCCGATACGCAGGCGCCGCTGCAGGTACGATGCGCTCACGGCGCTGACTTCGCGGGCCACGGCCACAGCCTGATCGAAGAGCTCATCGTGGTCTTCCTCTTCCTCCAGCATCCCAGACCAGGGCGCGACCGGCAGCCGTCGCCCATCGTCCGCCTGCTGGCGCCAGAAGTCCACCAGTCTGCGGGTCTCCTCCTCGGAGACGAAAGTGCCCTGCAGCCGGTGCAGCTTGCTGGAGTCCGGCGGCAGGTAGAGCATGTCCCCGTGTCCGATGAGGGACTCAGCCCCCGGAGTGTCCAGAATCACCCTAGAATCCGTCTGCGAAGTGACGGCGAACGAGATACGGGCGGGGAAATTGGCCTTGATCAGCCCGGTCACCACGTCCACCGAGGGCCTTTGAGTGGCCACCACCAGGTGAATGCCCGTCGCTCTCGCCATCTGTGCTAGCCGGCAGATGACCTTCTCCACTTCGTCCGGGGAGGTGAGCATCAGGTCAGCCAGCTCGTCAATGATGATCACGATGCGCGGCAGCGGCTCCACCGACGGCAGCGCGTTGTACCCGCTCAGGTCGCGCACACCCTCGCGGGCGAACGTCGCGTACCGCTCGTCCATCTGCTTGCAGGCCCAACGCAGAGCGGCGATGGCTCCCTCGACCTCCACCTCCACCTTGCCCAGCAGGTGGGGCACGCCGTTGTAGCGCACCAGTTCCACTCGTTTGGGGTCCATGAGGAGCAACCGGAGCTCGGAGGGCGCGCACGAGAAGAGCAGGCTGGCGACGATGGCGGATATGCACACCGACTTCCCCGACCCGGTGGCGCCGGCGATGAGCAGGTGAGGCATGCGGGACAGGGGCACCACGAAAGGCCGGCCCGAGATGTCCTTTCCCAGGGCCACCGGAAGAGGAGCGCCCGCCCCCTCATACTCGGGCGACTCCAGTATCTCGCGGATGCCCACCAGGGACACGGCCGTGTTGGGCACCTCGATGCCCACCAGCGGACGGCCCGGTATGGGCGCCTCCACCCGGATGGGCGCCGCTGCCAGCGCCAGAGCCAGGTCATCGGCGAGAGCCTTTATCTTGTTCACCCGGATCCGACGCCGGACCGGCACTCCGCCTGTCGTGCGCTGCACGTACCCCGGCTTGAGCCCGAACCGGGTCACTGCCGGCCCCCGGTGTACTTCCACGACTTTGGCCGGAATTCCGAACCCAGCCAGTGTCTCCTCGATGATGGTGGCCCGCACGGCGTCCTCAGCTCCACTCCCGTCCGCCCGCACGGGCGGGTCGAACAGGTCCAGGGGAGGCATCGGACGGGCCTCCTCCACCCGCTCCTCTATCACCGTGTCCGCTGCCTCGGCCGAGGCCGGCTCACCCTGGTGCTCCTCGGCCAAGGAGTCGGGAACAGCGACAGGCGCTACCGGCGGAGTCTCAGGGGCCGCACTTACCTGCAGCCTCCGGAGGCCGCAGATCGAGGCTGAGACCAACCGCCGGACCCCGGCCACGGCCCGACGAGCCCCGGCTTGCAGGAAGCGCCCCAGGGCAGCGAAGGCGCGGCGCCACGAGAACCCGACCGTCAGCTGCACACCCTCTGCCGCCAGGGCTGCCGTGGCGAGCCAGCCGATGGCCGGACCCGCCAGCCCTCGCAGAGATCCGGCGGCCAGCCACCCCAGGCCACCGCCGTAGCTGGACGTCCATCGCTCCGCCGGGGCGGCCAGCTCTGCCGCCATCAGACTAGCGGCCCAGAGGATCGCCAGCCCCAGCGCTCTTCGCCCCAGCCCTCTAGCGAGATGCATCGGTCGCCCCAACAGGACTGCGCCCACCAGGACCTGGACCAGCGCCAACGCCGGGGCCCCTATGCCGAAAGCCCGGAAGAGCCCTTCGTTGAACCCCGTGACTAGCACCCCGCCCGTGAGGCCCAGCATCGCCGCCAAGCTTATCAGGCCCCAGCAAGCGACAAGCAAGCCGACGATCTCAAGTTGGTAGTCCTGGAGACCGTCGGCCAGCCTGCTCAGTCTAGAATGGAAGGTCGCTTTGCCGCCCCCAGCCATCGACTCGACTCAGCCCTGACGAAGCGCAGGGCCACCTTGCGTCACCCGTGAACACTTCCGCACTATGGGCAGGCGGCAGAAGGGGCAATGAACCATCGTACCCAATCCTAGACCCCCCGCAGGCTCAAGCCCAGCCGGCGGGTATCCCTGTCTATATGCAGGATCCGGACCTTGACCGCCTCGCCTTCCTGTATCAGGTCTCTGGGATCCTCTCCCGGCTCGATATCCATCTCGGAGATGTGCACCAGCCCTTCGATCCCATCGCCGATGCTGGCGAACACGCCGAAGTCCACCACGTTCGTAACTCGGCCCTCGACCACCTGGCCTACTTCGTAGCGCTCCTCGATCCCCTGCCAAGGGTCGGGCTGAAGCCGCTTCAGGCTAAGCGCCACTCGACGCTTGTCTTTGTCCACCGAAAGCACATACGCCTGCACCGGGTCCCCTAGCCGAACCACCTCGCGGGGGTCCTCGATGCGCCGCCAGGATAGCTCACTTATGTGAACCAGTCCCTCGAGCCCGCCCAGGTCCACGAAGGCTCCGAAGTCACAGATGTTGCTGATGCGACCGTGGGCCAGGCTCCCTTCCTGCAAGACGTCCAGCAGTTGCTCCGCCTGCAGCCCATCGGGCGTGGCTGCCCTCTCCGACAGGATGATGCGGTTGCGCTCTTGATCCAACTCAATGACGCGGCAGTGCAGCTCTCGGCCCACGTAGGTGGCCATCTGCACTGCTCGCTGCTCCTCGCTAAGCTGGCGAGGCAGGTCCTTTATCTGTGAGGAGGGGACGAAGCCCTGCAGGTTGTCCACCCTCACCAGAAGGCCACCCCGGTTGTAGCCGGTGGCCTTGACGGTGAGGACCTTGGTCGAGTGCAGGCATTCCTCCAGCAACGCCCAGGCCTCTTGCTCGCTGGGGTCAAGCGCGCGCCGCCCCCCACTCCGAGCCGAGACCTGTCGGTACCCCTCGTAGGCCAGACAGGCCCCCTTAGAGCCATAGAATACCAGTACCGAATTAGATTCCTGCTTTTCCTGTTGCAGCAGCATAGACCAGTAGGCTTCGTCCCTGCCGGTCACACTCTGCCGCCGCTCTTCCTCCCGATTCCACATCCGCCCAAGTCCCCTCTAACTGGTTCTTCTCCCACCGTGCTTATCATTATAGGGTTGGGCGCACAAACTGGTCAAGGTCAGCGCAGAACTCGCCCGTCACCAAATGCGCCGACGACCCTGGCCCATGTAGCAGCTCAGGATCGGGGGGGCACACGCCGACAAGCGCCGCCACTCAGGGCCTTCGCCGCGCTCGCACTAGGCGAGCCCGCCCCGGCTGCACCGCACGTACACCTTCCTTCGAGGACTGCCCGCTCCCACGCGCGCCGCCCCCCAAGTGCCTACCGTGCCTGGGGCACCTCCCTTCGAGGAGTGCGCGCGCCCACGCGCGCCGCCCCTCGAGTGCCTACCGTGCCTAGGAGCGCGCATTCCTCAGGAGGAGGCCGGAACCTCCCGGAACCCCAGCGCCCTGCCCTCCTAGCCGGCCGAAGAGCCTGCCGCGAGAGCCGGTGAGGAGACCACCTGCGTGCGACTGCCGGCGCAACACGCTCGTCCCCCCGATCCTCAGCTCTTACTGGCCCAGTGCCCCTTCGCGCGCTATAATCGGTTCACTTTGCCCAGCGCTGGAGGCTCTACTTGGTGGGAGCGCAGGCCGGCCTATCCGGCACCTACGAAAGCATGTACCAGCGGGCCCAGTTTCTGATACGTACGGGAGACGCAGGTGGCGCGATAGACATCCTGCAACGCATATCGAAGCGGCTGGCCATGCTATCGGAGGAGACGCTCAGGCGCCACGAGGACATCGCCAGTTTCGGCTACCTGGCCGGCGTGGAGCTGTCCGGTCTCCTTGCCGATCAGGGCCGCTACGACGAGGCGGTGGCGGTTCTGCGCTCGCTCGTTCGGTTCAGGCCCGAGGATGACGACGAGATTGAGCAGCACGCGGCCAGGCTCCTGATAGCGAAGGGTGATCTGGACGAGGCCCTGGCCAGCCTATCCTCTCTCACCGAACGCTTTCCGTACGATCCCGCCCACTGGCTCGCAATGGCCGATGCCCGTCTGGCCCGAGCAGAGTACGCCGAAGCCGAGGTGGCAGTCAGGAAGGCCCTAGAGCTGGCCCCAGACCCAAGGCACCAGGCCCTCATCCAGCAACGGCTCTTCGTCCTTCATCGCCAGCAAGGGCATCTGCAGCAGGCTCTGGAGGCCTGGGACCGCATGGCAGAGCTTGCACCAGACATGGCCCAGCATCTGGCGCCCGAGCTCTACACTTACCTGCTGGATCTGGGGGAGTTGGATCTCCTCCGCCGGTACCTCCGCCGGGATCCTTCCGAGCTCCGGGCCGAGTACTACCGAGGCGTCATAGACAACCGTGAAGGCGCGTTCGCCTCGGGGTCCGCTCGTTGGCGCAGACTCCTGGAGAAGGACCCGCTGGAGGCAGCTCAGGGGCGGGTAGAGTGGGCAGAGGCGGCTCTGCGCACCGGGAGAACCGAGGATGCGCTGGCGGTCCTGTCTACCAGCCTGCAGGAATCCTACAGCTCCCGCGTCTGGCTGCTGCTTGCCATCGGTCTGGTTCGGATGGGAGAAATCGAGAGCGCCCGCAGAACCCTGAACCTGGGCATCAGCCAGCTGCGCTCCTCCGTGCCTCCGCGCCGCCGTTACGACCGCTCCGCCTGGGAGCTCCTCACCTCTCTCACCGAAAGCCGAGAGGCCGTGGCTACCCTGAAGGAGCTCTTCGACACCGGCGAGGAAGAGCCACAGTGAGGGCACTGATCCAACGCGTGGCCCGCAGCTCGGTGCGAGTGGAGGACCGTGAGGTAGCGCGCATAGGCAGAGGTCTGGTGATCCTCCTGGGAGTGGCCCGTGGAGACACGCCCGACCAGGCCACCTGGCTGGCGGAGAAGACGGCCAACCTGCGCATCTTCGAGGATGCCGAAGGTAAGATGAACCTCTCCCTTCTGGATGTGGGGGGCCAGGCCATTGTCGTCTCTCAATTCACCCTCTACGCCGACGCCAGTCGGGGGCGGAGGCCCGGGTTCAGCGATGCCGCCCTCCCCGAGGAGGCGGAACCTCTGGTGTCTCACTTCGCCGAAGCTCTGGCGGAGGTAGGCGTACCGACCCAGACGGGCATCTTTCAGGCACACATGCTGGTGGAGATACTCAACGACGGGCCGGTGACCATCATGTTGGAGCGCTGAAACCAGGGCCGGACCATTCGTGGCCCAGGAGGTTACCGGAGCCCAATGCCTGTAGCCAGAAGCCGCGGTCGTCAGGTCGGCAGCTTCGTCGTGGGCATCGCCCTGTTCTGGGCCGCCCTCTACTTCTACGTGCCCACGTTGGCCGTCCACGCCCGCTCGCTGGGTGCCAGCGACACTGTGGTAGGGTTGATCGTGGGCTCCTACGGCTTCACCCAGCTCATCGTGCGCGTCCCGCTGGGTATCGCCTCCGACCGATTGGGCCGGCGCAAAGTCTTCGTGCTATTGGGCCTCCTCACCATTGCGGTGAGCTCGATCGGACTGGCGCTGGCGCCCAGCCCGGCACACATGCTCCTGGCACGAGGGCTGGCAGGGGTGGCAGCCTCAACCTGGGTGGCCTCCACCGTCTTGTTCTCGGCCTTCTACCCCCCGAGCGAAGCCGTGCGCTCCACCAGCCTGATGTCGCTGTCGAGCTCCCTGGGCCAGATGCTGGCCACCTTCGCCGGGGGCTACGTGGCCGCACGCCACGGGACCGGCTCGCCCTTCTGGGTGGCCGCCTTCGTCGCCTTCGTTGGCTTTCTGGTGCTGCTGCCAGTGGCTGAGCCGGCCGCCGCCCAGCGCCGAACGCCACCCCTGGGCGAGATCGCGGGCGTGCTCACACTTCCTTCCCTGCTCCTAATCTCTCTGGCAGCGGCCGCGGCTCAGTATGCTGCCTTCGCCACCTCCTACGCCTTCGTGCCCATCTTCGCCGACGAAGTGCTGCACCTGGACTCGGCGCAGATCGGCACCCTCACCTCTATGGTGCTACTGCCCTACGCCCTCATGACCACAATGGTGGCTGGGCTGTCCACCCGGGTGAGTGAGCGCCGGCTGGTCACCGTGGGGCTCTGTCTCCTGGCCGTGGCGACCACTGTCGTCCCCTTCACTGTTGGGTTCTGGAGTCTGTTGGTGAGCCGCATCCTCTTCGGGTTAGGCATGGGCCTGACCTACCCCGTCCTTATGGGACTGAGCATCAAGTCGGTGCCTCAGGAACAGCGTGCCTCGGCAATGGGTGCCTTCCAGGCCATCTACGCCTTGGGGATGACTGCCGGTCCCGCCATAAGCGGCCTCATTGCCGATCAGTTCAGCCTCACCTCTGTCTTTTGGGTGACAGCCGCTGCCTGCCTTCTTGGCCTGCCTCTAGTTCACCTGAGCGAGCGCCCTCGCCTCTCCCAGGCAGCGAAAAGCCCGGCTCGGTAACCGGGCCGGGCCCATTCAGGGCGCCCGCAGGCGTCCACCCCCTCTCAGCTCAGGCGGCTTACCCGCGTAGCCTGTGGCCCCTTGGGGCTGTCCTCCACCTCGAACCGGACCCGATCACCCTCCTCCAAATTGCGGAAGCCCTGCCCGACGATGGCGGAGTAGTGAACGAAGACATCCTTCCCACTACCTCCGTCCGGGGTGATGAATCCGTAGCCCTTGGTACGGCTGAACCACTTGACCGTCCCCTGCATCTCTTCTGCCATGTGCGGCCGACCCCCTGTCGAACTACCTCGCCCCTGCGCTCCGCCGCTTTGAGGGCATCACCAGCCCGCCGCCGACGGTGACCAGTGGCTCAGTGCGCTCCCTCCCCCCAAGCTGGAGATGGTGCCAGACTCTAGCACAGGCCCACCGATAGGGTCAAGGCAAAGGCCGGAGAGTGGCGCATCTTACCTTGGAGGTGAATTGGGGACATCCATGGCCCGCAGGCGCCGCGCGTAGGGGCGAACCTCGTGTTCGCATTCTCTCTCGTGTTCGCCCTCGGCCCGGCGACGACACGGCCCCCTAGTTGGGGTGGCTCCGCGTCTGGGCACGCCCAGCCCTCACTCGAGGGGTGAGCGCGACGGCGTCGCCCCGCGTGCCGGCCTGTACTTCGACGCGAGATTGGCGTGCCCTCCCGCGGAGACAGGTGCCAGACCGAGGTGACTGGGTGTGCCGGCCGCCGTACGGCCACCCCGGGCTGCGGAGGCACGCAGTTGGCAGTGTGTATCACCGAGAAGCTGGCTGACCAACCTCTGCCTCATGCGTCCCACCCCTCACCGCCGTCTGGGAGTGCGCCACCACATCAGGTACCGTGCCAGGTTGGCAGGCGTGAGGGTCCCCAGAGTGCTCTGACTGCGCATGAACAGGTTGCCGATCATGGAGGCGAAGTTGCGATCCCGCTGGGCCCTGCCCAAGATCCGCTCCAGCACCCTCTCGCTGCGCAGGAGTTCCCGCAGGAACCGCGCCGCTCTGTACTCGACCCCAAAACTGCGCTGGAGCGCCTTGGCGTAGGCGGATAGGTCCGCGCCGCTGAACCGACCCTTCTCCAAGGCATACAGCCCGTGTTGCGCTGCCACCCGACCGCTCTCCATGGCCGCCCCGATGCCTTCCAGGGTCAACGGGTGCACTACGCCCGCCGCATCTCCCGCTAGCAGCACCCTCTCGCCATATGGCACCACCGAGTTCAGGCCGCTGCGTAGGAACCGCACCCGCGGCGACCGCAGCGGGCGGCGCCCCGCCAGGGCACCATCGAAGGCGCGCCTGTCGCTCAGCTGCCGCAGGCCAGCCAGTAGCTCGTAGCCCTTGGCGCCGCGAGAGAGTGCCGACACGCTGAGGTCCATCAGTCCCGGCCCCGCAGGAAGCGCCCAGGCCACGCTGGGCAGCAGGTCCGGCAGGTAGTGTATTTCCGCCACCCCATTCGAGTCGTACTCGAACAGGGTATGCATGCTCACGAAGTCAGGGTCGCGACGTACCAGACCCAGAGAGGCAGCCAGGTCCGGCCGCGAGCCTTCGGCCAGAATGACCAAGCAAGCCGCGGGCAGCGACGGCCCCGAACTCCGGGCCACCACCGAGTCGCTGCCCACCTCGATCCCCCTCACGCGAGTGTCAGGGTACAGCCGCACCCCGGCGGAGGAGCATGCCCGCAGCAGGACGGACTCCAACTCGGCGCGCGGGATGATGAGGCTGGCCCGGCTTCCCGGCTGCCACGAAGCCACCGTCCCCCGGGGTCCCACGAACCGCATCTCGCGGCAGCGCTGATGGCCCGCCGCCCACTCGCCCAGGCGCATGCCGTCAAGGCAGTCTTGGGCCAGCGCCGAGCAGAAACCGCCCGCGGGGCGCTCGCCGCCCAGCTCGCCAGAGTCAACAAGAGCCACCTTGGCGCCACCACGGGCCAGGTGATAGGCAGCACTGGCGCCACCGGGGCCAGCGCCCACCACCAACGCATCTAAGACTACCATGCTGGTCCCCGGCTCTCTTGACCCCGGTCCTACCGGGTCACGGACTGGTCTCGCCCGGGGCCAACAGTTATCACCCCCACCGGCAGCCCAACCTGTTCCTCGATAAAGCGGACGTAGGCCCGGGCAGCAGGGGGAAGATCCTCGAAGCGCCTAACCTGTCCCAAGGGCTCCACCCAGCCCGCTAGGCGCTCGTATATGGGCTCCACCCGAATCAGGTCCTGTACGTGCGGCACCGCGCGGTGAATGACCTGCCCATCCAGTCGGTAGCCCACACAGACCTGCAGTTCCCCCAGCCCAGACAGTACATCCAGCTTGGTCACCGCCAGTTCAGTAATGCCGCTCACCCGGGCCGAATGCCGCACCGTCACCAGATCCAGCCAGCCGCATCGCCGCGGCCTGCCAGTAGTGGTGCCAAATTCGTCCCAGTAGTTGCGGCCAGTGCCTCGCAGGCGAGAGCCGATCTCTCCCCCCTGCTCGGTGGGGAACGGCCCCTCCCCCACTCGTGTCTGGTATGCCTTCACCGCACCCACCACCCGAGTGACCTCGCGCGGAGCCACGCCGAGCGCAGCCAACGCCCCACCCAGTACAGTGGAGGAACTGGTCACGTATGGATAGGTGCCGTGATCCAGGTCGAGCAGGATGCCCTGGGCTCCTTCGAAGAGGACCTGCTGCCCCTCCTCAAGGGCCCGAGCGAGAGCAAGGGAATCGTCACCGATGTACTCCCGCAGCCTCTGAGCATAGCCGACCAGGTCCCTGGCTACGGCGTCTGGGTCCAATGGCTGCTGTTCGTACACCCGCTCCAGGAGGAGGTTCTTCTCCACCACGGCGCTTCGTACCTTGTCTGCCAACTGCGGATCGGGCAGCAACAGGTCATACATGCGCAGCCCCGTGCGGGCTGCCTTGTCCTGGTAGGCGGGACCGATGCCCCTCTGAGTGGTGCCGAGGGCGCCGGCTCCGCGGCGCTTCTCGCTGGCCCCGTCCAGGGCGATGTGGTAAGGCATGATGAGGTGGGCCCGGCCGCTTATGAGCATCCGAGCTCGAAAGGCGTCGCGCTCCCGCAGCTCGTCCATCTCCTGGAGCAGCGTCCTGGGATTGATCACCATACCCCCGCCTAGAACGCACAGGGTCCCCTGGTGGAGAATCCCGGACGGGATTTGGTGCAGGCGGAGCAACCAGTCGCCATGGACCACCGTGTGTCCGGCGTTGTCGCCCCCTTGATAACGCGCCACCACATCCGCCTGATCGGCGAGAGCGTCCGTGATCTTGCCCTTTCCTTCGTCGCCCCACTGCGTGCCGATTATGGCCGTTACTGGCATGGGAGCCTCCGTCTGAGCCGGCCGGGACACCACCGCCGTCCAATTTGGCGGTGGAAGTGTGGCCCGCGCGCCGTCTCCTGGGTCGCGAGTGGCCGACCGCGCAGCACGACCTCAGGCGTGCCGAGGCGGTCGCCCGAGGGCCAGCGCTGTGTTGGCGTGGCCTGTGAAGCGAGGACATTCTAAAGGGGCAGTATGCGCCGCGCCAATCGCAGCGCTTTCATGGCCGCATTTCTCTTGAGGGGAGACGAAGAACACGGGGCGGCGTAGAGAAGAGGCACGGACCCGTAGGGGCGCAGCTGTGCTGTGTGCGCTCGGTGCCTGCCCCGAGTTCCGCACCATCCCTACGCGCAGCCCCATGGGCCCCGGAGTCCGGCAGCGTTTCCGGGTCGGAAGGCGCTCCCTCGCTGCCGCTCGTTCAGTAGGCGCCGCGCCCGAAGACAATGTGGGGGATAGTGCGCAGAATCACCTTGAGGTCCAGGCCCACCGACCAGTTCTCGATGTAGTAGATGTCGAGCAGCACCATCTCGTCGAAGGGCACCTCGCTCCGCCCGCCTACCTGCCAGAGGCCCGTGACGCCCGGTTTCACCTCCAGCCGGCGGCGGTGCCAGGGCTTGTATGCCTCCACTTCCGAGGGTCGGTTGGGCCTAGGCCCCACCAAGCTCATCTCGCCGCGGAGTACGTTGATGAACTGCGGCCATTCGTCCAAGCTCAGTCGGCGCAGGATCCGGCCCACCCGGGTACAGCGAGGGTCGAATCTCATCTTGAACAGAGGACCATCGGCCTCATTGCGGCCCCGGAGGCCATCCAACTGCTCGTCGGCATCCGCTTGCATAGAGCGGAACTTGTAGATGCGGAAGCGCCGGCCACCGCGCCCCACCCTTTCCTGGGCGTAGAGCACCGGCCCGGGCGAATCCAGCTTGATGGCTGCCGCCACCGGCAGGAAGATCAACCCCAGCACCAGCACCCCTATCAGCCCGCCGATCAGGTCCACTATCCTCTTGACGGCCCGGTCGAAGTCGCTTATGTGAGTGTCCCGCACGCCTAGCAGCGGAATGCCATCCAGGTCGTGGAAATCCACCCGCGACAGGCTCATCTGGAACAGGTCAGGCACCACCCGAGCCCGCACATCGCGTTCCTGACACTGGTTGACCACAGTCAGTATCTTGCGGTGATGCATCCAGGGAAGGGTGATGATGACCTCATCCACCTCCAGTTCCTGTATGACGCGGGGCAGGTTGGCGGTAGGACCTAGCCCGACGAAGCGGCCCAGATTGGTGGCGCCTGCCTCGGGGTCATCGTCCACGAAGCCGACGATCTGGTAGCCCAGCTCCGGATGCGCTACTATGCTGCGCATCACGGCCCGGCCGACCTCACCAGCGCCGACGATGAGCACTCGGGCTACGCCGATGCCGCGCCGCCGAAGGTAGTCCAGGGCCAGGTACTTGGCCCAGCGATTCAACGCCAACACCACCACGATGAGCACAGCGGCATAGAAGAACACCAGGCGGGAATAGACATTCGGGCGGTAGAAGAAGTAGAACACCACCAAGCCCACGATGCCAGTGGCGGTGCCGCTCACCACGCGCTGGAACTCATCGAGCCAGGTGTCACCCACCTTGTTGGCATAGAGCCCCTGAGCGTGGAACAGCAGCAACAACACCGCGGACAGCACCAGCCCCACGGGGAAGTAGTAGCGATAGGGAAAGGAGTAGACGTCTTCCACCGGGGTGGGCCACTCGGCCACATAGCGCAAGAAGTACGCCAGGTAGAAGGCCAGGTTGATGGCCAGCACATCGGCGACAATCATGGCCGGTGTCAGCCAGCGAACCACCCAGCCGCGGCCGTTAGGCTTCACCCGAGGCAACGGATGTACAAGCTCGAGGTGGCCCTCGCCGTCTTCGCCCAGGTGAACTTCCTGGCGCGTTCCAGACCTTTCCCGATGAGCTCCGTTCGGAGGTTGGTGTCGCTCAGCAGCCGTAGTATGGCCTCCATCAGCGCCCGGACGTCGCCCGGGCTGACCATCAGCCCCGCCTCGCCCACTACCTCGGGGAGAGACGAGGTGTCGGCCGTGATCACCGGGGTCCCACAAGCCATGGCCTCCAAAGGAGATAGCCCAAAGCCTTCGTAGGCAGAGGGATAGACGAACAGGTCGGCCCCCCCGTACCAGCGGGGACTCTGCTCCGGCGGTACATAGCCCAGAAAGATCACGTCCTCGGTTAGCCCATAACGCTCGACCGCCTGGTAGATGCTCCTGTATCCCCAGCCGGGCGCGCCCCCCAGAACCAGTCTGTGATCCTCCCAGCCCGACTGGCGCAACAGACGAAACGCTTCCACCAGGGTGAGAAGGTTCTTGCGGGGTTCCAGCGTGCCCTGGTAGTAGATGTACCGCCCGAGGCCCACCTCATCTAGAAACCCCGCTCGCTCTCCCGGACTCGGCGGCCTGAAGTGATCCGCCACCCCCAGGTAAGTCACCTGGACCTTGTCTGCCGGCACCGCCAGTAACCGACAGACGTCGCGCTTGGTGCTCTCCGAAATCGCTATCACTCCCCGCGCCCTGGTCACTGCCAGGCGGGTGATCAAGTTGAGATACACCCGGCGGCCCCGAGCGTGATAGCGAGGGAAAAGCCGGAAGCTCATGTCCGGCACGGTGACCACAGCCGGAATGGATGAGGCTAGGGGTAGAGAGAACGCCAGACCATGCAGGAGGTCCACCCCTAGCTTCCTGGCCTCTGCCACCAGTGCGGTCTGCTCCCATAGCAGCCGCGCCACTACTTTGCTGCCCGCCAGGCGCACCTCCTGCTGCCGCACGCCCTCCCAACCGTCCCGCCGATGAGGCAGCCAGGCGGTGAACCGCATGTCAGGCGCTGCCCCGGGAAGGTGGCTCAGCAGGCCGGCGATGTACCCACTGATCCCGGCGCTCCGATACGTGCCGGGAGGAGCCAGCAACTGGGCGTTGAGGCCGATGTGCGCCTGCATCTCGGCCACGTTCGCATCACGAGCCTGAGGCACGGGCGCGATTATAGCAGCCGGCCCGACCGGTCACAAGCACCTCGATACCGGAGACATGCAAGTACCGGGCCGGCTGGGCATGCCAGCCCAGCCCCCGTGCCCACCGATGCACGTGTCCCCACGATCCCCATCTCCGGCCGAGCTTGCGTCTGCCTCTGCGCGTTATGCCGAGGGAAGGGCCGGAGGAGAGCGGGCACCCTGGTCTCCGAATCCGGAGGCCCTTCACTTCGTTCAGGGTAACGCGAGGGTCTTCAGAGCGACGCCGGTGGTTCAGGATGACACAGGAGGGTTCAGAGTGACGCGAGGGGGCTCCGGGCGATACGGGAGGGGGAGACGCGAAGGGCATGAGGGAGACACCGAGGAGCTCTGGCTGATGGAGGAAGAGAGTCAGGTGACACGGTGACGTTCCGAGGCCACGCGAGGATGGCTCGCCATGGCCGCGCGAGCGTTCAGGTAGGCGATGTCAGAAGTAGGTGGAGATCAGCCGGTAGAGCTCTTCTATCGAGGTCAGGTCTCCTCGACGCACTTGGCCGCCGCTCGTCTCCGCGATGGCGGCCAGCGTGTCGAGATCGGCATCGCTGCCGTAGGCGATGCAGAACACCACCACCGGCACCCCGCGGGCGTTCCCATCCCGAATGCGCATCTGCAGCTCCCGCAGCCGCGTCCGGGAGGCATTCTCGCGCCCGTCCGTCATCACCACGATGGCGTTGATCCGCTCGGCATCGCCCAGGCTCTGCAGCCGGCCGTACGCCGCCCCAATTGCGTCCAGAAGTGCCGTATTGCCCCCGGCCGAGAGGTCGGCGATGGCTTGTTCCAGTGCCCTCCGGTTGCGCCCCAACTCGTCCAGGGGAATGGTCCGCCCCACCTCGCTGGCGAACTCGATCATGCCCACCCGTTCCTGGTCGCCGCGGATGCCTTCTACGAATGCCTGCAGCCCGAGGCGGGCGTTCTCCAGCTTGTCCCCCTGCATGCTACCGGAGGTATCCACCACCAGGAACACGTTGGTGTGCCTCTTAGTGTACCACCACACGTCCCTTACCACGTCCACCACGGCCGCGCTCGGCATCTGCAACACCGTCTTGGGCTGGGTCGGGTCTACGCCGTTGGCGGCAGTCAGCGGGGAGCCCTCGCCGGTCAGGGGGATCGAGAGGTCCGCGGGGCGGTAACCGTGCTGCAGCACTACCTGCTGAGACTGCGGGCTAAGCAGGTGACGCTTGAGCGCCTGGAACGTCTCCCTGGCGTCGTTATCCAGGTCCGCGTGCTCCAGCAGGGCCAGGGGGTGATCCTCCCAGAGAGTGCCCTCGGCCGGATAGACGGCCACCAGTCGGTCGCTCCCGCGACCATTGTAGTACACTACCAGTTGCTCCTGGACCACGAAGGCGTCCAGTCGCAGCTCGCCCTCCTCCAGGGCCCTCTCCACAGTGGCCAGCTCTCCCTCGCCGTAGTGCCTGACCGTGGCCTCCACTGCCGCCACGTAGTCGAGGGTACTCTGGGCCGTGGCATCTTCGATGGTGAGTCCGCGCGTCTTCCCTGCCCCGGCGTAGAACTGGGCCAGTGTAGCCAGCAGGCCGCTGGCCGTGCTGGTGGAAGCATGGCTCCAGCTGAATGTCTCCTCCGTCTGGGCCCGCTCCAGGATGTCCATCCAGCCGATGGGGCGATCGGGGTAGCCCATAGAGCGAGCCACGTCTTCCCGCATGGCTATCACCACGGGGCTGATGGCGAAGCGCACCGCCTCACCCACCAGCACTCCGTCTCGCAGAAAGGTCTCCCGCCAGCGCTGGTCCGTCTCCGTGAGCCACAGCGAGGAATCAGGACAGACAGCGTCCACCTGGCCTTCGACCGCAAGCCTGACCATGCGCTCCGGCAGCATCTCCACCGCTGCCACCCGCATGGGTGCTCCCGAGGTGGTGCGCAGGCCCTGTCGCTCGAACTCGGCCAGCAACTGCCCCAACAGCTCTCTCTTCTCCGGCGAGTAGGCCAGCCGGAGGGTGGGCTCCGGCGGGGTGACGGCGGCTCGCAAGCGGCTGACGCCCCACCAGCAAGCGAACGGGAGCGCCGTCACCAGCAAGAAGAGCGCTATCAGGATCGCCAAGAGGCGATTGGTGCGGGACCTCTGCGCCTGCATGCGCGTTTCCTTAGCGCTGGGTCACGTTGAGCTCGAACCAGCGCACCAGAGTGTCCAGGGTGTCGCGGTCGGGGGAACGCATGGCGGAGGCGCGCGGCACCACGGTCACGATTCCCTGGTCGCGCCAACGGGCAAAGGGGCTGCCCTCAATGTCCAGGGAGACGCTCGTGTTCACGGGCCGCAGCCCGTGCAGCACTGCCTGAGCCTGCACCTCTTCAGAGAGGAGGTAGCGCTCGAACTCCAGCGCCGCATTCTTCTCCGCCGCCGTCGTCTCCTGACCCATCCAGACGGTGAAGGGGAAATCGAACCAGGTGATGTACTCAGGGTAGATGATGACTAGTGGCTCCTGCCAGCGGGCCTGTATCCCTTCCATGTGCGAGAGCAGGTCGCTCTCCAGAAGCTGGCCTCCGTCGCCCATGGAGTAGCCGAATAGGGCCAAGTCCTCAGCTGAGTAGGCGCTCAGACTGCTGAAATCCGTCACCGCCCCCATCAGCTCTCCCAGCCATTGCTGGAACTCGGGGTTGGTCACATCCGCTACCCCGATGCGAGTGCTCTGGTAGTACTCCCCCGCTGCCGCCACCATGGCCGCCAGCCCGCCTACGTTCCGCTGCGGGTTCGGCACCACCAGCTTGAAGTACCCCCAAGAGGGATCACCTCCCAACTCGGCCCAGCCACCTCGGGCCACCGCGGCATCGTGAATGCTGCCCCAGTCCACTTTCCCGTAGCGCTCCCGCAACACCTCGGCCCGGCTGGCGTAGATGCCCCAGGCAAATAGGGAGATGGCTATGGGTCGGGCCCGGTACTCCCCATCGGTGAGGAAGACATCCCGACCCAGCTTCTGCTTCTGAGTCAGGTTGACCAGCTCCACCAGGTACCGGCTGTCCGGTATCCACGCCGTAGGCACAGGGTCAAACTCGCCCCGGTCGAACCGGCTCTTAGCCGTCAGCCCGTCCACTGCCGTCACCTGGACCGTTATGGGAACCCCGTCGAGGCGATGTCCCTCGGCATTGAAGGCTTCGGCAGCCTCCCGCACCCAGGCCTCCACCGGCAGGGCACAGGCCACTCGGACCTCGAGCAGCTCCTGCCGCTCGGGCTCAAGGGACCCGCCGTCGCTCCGCATCAGGTAGGATAGCCCTACGATGGCCAGAGCGACGACCAGCACCAGCACAAAGACCAGCCTAGTCCTGTTCATCTGTCACCTTGAGCCCGGCTTACCGCGCCACCTCGCTCCGGCTTACTGGCCCAGACCGAGCCGGCGCCGCCTCTCGGCCAGCTGCAAGTCAATGTCCCGCCTCTCCAGCAACTCGTCCATCTGGGCATCCAGCCGGCTAGCGCTCATCTCGCTGCGCGCCTGCGCCTTGTCCAGCCGCGCCCGTATGGCATCAGCCACCCGGGCCACATCGCTATCGCCCACCCCGACCAGGGAATCGAGCGAGGCCATCGTCTGCTGGGCGATCTCCTTGGACCGTGCCAGCTCCAGCAGAGCCCGCAGTTCCTCCCGCTCCTGCTTGACAGTAGCTAGCCTTGCCTCCAGTTTGAGCCGGGCATCCTGCAGTTGCCGGAACTCACCCCGCTGCCGTTCCACCTGCTCGCCATAGCTATCTGCCAGCCGCCGGGTGGAGTTCAGCTTGCTCTGGGCGGCCACGGCCAGGTCCTCGCGTCCTTCTACCAGGAGCACGTCTATGTTGCGGTCTAGTTCGTCCGCCTTGCCTCGGTACTCCTCGTACTTGCGTTCCAGCGTCTTCAGCTGGCCCCCTACGGTGGCTACTGCGTCCTCCAGGTCGCTGAGGCTGTTCTCTATCTGGCGGATATACTCGTCTATGACCGCCAGCGAGTTGGACCGGAGAGCTCTGTCCACGAGTGCATGCAAGTTGGCGCTGATCAGAGTCTGCACCTTATCGAACAACGAAGCCATCTCTTACCTCCACGCTCACACAGCATGATTCCGGCCCTCTCGCTTCAGAAAGCGCCGGAGCTTAGCGGAAGACCAACTCGCAGTTCGCCACCAGAGCGGTCACTCTCTTGCCGCCCAATTGTACGATCGCCTCGCCACTCCCTGCCAGTATCTCCACTACGCGACCGATGGACCCGGCCTGAGGTCCAGCAACCAGACGGACTTCAGCCTCCGCCTCGAGCCGCCTCACCGCCACAGGGTCGAAGCGCCCCTCTGGCTCGACGTCTTGAGGCGACAGGAGCCAACACCGACTCCCTCGCCGCAGAACATACACGACACTACCCGCTATCTCATTCATGAGGTCGAAGGCCAACCGGTTCATGGGCACCCGGCCGAAACCCTCCACCACCGCGACAGGCAGCGGCAGCCGGGTTTCAGCCCATGCCCCCGGCACCCCACCCAAGACCACTCCCTGGGCCCCGAACTCGGCCGCCCGGGTCAGCGCCGCTGGGTCCTCCCCTATCCCGCCCACTAGCACGGCGCCGTGGGCGGTGGCATCTACGTGCTCGGGGCGCAACACTCTCTCCGGCACCGGACCAACCATCTTCAGCGGGCCAGAGAACTCGCTCCCCAGGAGGGCGGCAGCGACGATCACGGCTCCCCTCCCCTCCACCTCCATTCCCGACCCAGGGTAGGTCTCGCCCACCCGGCCAGGAAGGCAGCCACGCACCGGAACCTCGGTGGGAAATCCTTCCAGAAGGGCCATGCCGCCCCCCAGAGCCATGGCGCGAGCGTTCTCCGGTGCCCTCACTTCCCGCGGCCGGGGCCAAGCCTCCCGCCGGGCCAGCAGCTCGCCCGCCCGCACCGACTGGCCTTCCTTGATGACCAGACACTGCGACACCCGCCGCGGAGCGACGCCTAGCTCGGAGGCTAGATCGACCACCCTGACCGGACCCCGCTCCACGATGTAGCCCACCACGTCTGCAGGCGTCACCAGGTCGCCGGTGCTGACCACTATTCGCCCCGGTCCGGGCAGGCGGAAACGCTCCCCGTACACGCATCGCCTGCAGACCACCGTCTCACCCACAACCGGCACGACTATGCCTCCAGCGCCTGCAGCCAGCGCCGCAGCAATCGCCGACGGTCGGCCGGGTTCTCGTTCTCCGGTAGGGGACGGCCCCGGGCGTCGATCACTAACCCTAGCGGTCCTCCCTCGACCTCCACCTCCAGCCCCTGCCCTCGACCGGCCCCTACGTCATAGCCGCGAGCGGGGCGGATGGTGGCTCGGGCGCGCGCTCCCGGGGCCAGCGGCAAGCGGATTAGGTCCCCGGCCGACACCTTGAGCTCCGCCGTCTGGCTGCCCGGCCCCGTGACCGTAAGCCGAACAACCTCCCGGCCAAAGCGGGACCGGCCCACCGGAGCTACCAGGGTTCCCAGCAGCAACACCCCGTCGCGCTCCAGGACGGACAGAACGGCAGCCGGGTTGAGCTCGGCCAGCGCCCCCAGGCCGGTGGCCAGGTTGCCCCAGTCCAGGGCCAGACGGCACACGCCCACAGGCTGCAGGCCGTCAATTAGAACGGCAGCAGCTCGTCCCAAGGAGTGGTAGCGACCGAGTACGGCCCCGCCACCCACTACCATGTCCACCCTCGGCGGCAGAGAGTCGGGGTAGTCCCAGCCCTCGGGCCACGCAGCGGCAGCTCCTTGGCGCGCCGCTGCCAGAGCCTCGCGGGCACAGGCCAGTTCGATCTCTGTTTCCCCCGGGGTGGCCGCACGCAGCCAGGGGCGCAGTTGACGGTTGAGGGACCAATCGGTGACCTCTGCCTCGCCCACGCCCTCGGAGGCCACCCAGCGCAGCAATCGCTCGGCACCGATGCGCCGGAGCAACGGCTGCGCCCCCTGACCCACGCCGCAGCCCCGCTCCACCAGGACCTGCCCGTGCCCGGTCCGCACCAGCACGGTACTCAGGGAGCCCACGTCCGCAGCCAGGACGTCAACTTCGTGCTGGCTGTAAGCCCGCAGCATGGCCTGCCCCACTGAGGTCACTCGACCACCACACCAGCGCCAGACGGCCTCTAGGCCCTTGCCGTCGCTACCCAGCAGGGACAAGTGAAGCAGATCCAGCTCCCGCCGCAGAGGCCCCAGGTCCGCGGACCTCCCATCGGGCGCCGGGCATTGAACCATGCGCACGGGCATGCTCTCGGCCGCGGCCGAGGTGATGGCCTGGCGGAGCGCCTGGGGCCCGGCATACAGGAGGGTGGGCCTCTGGTCCGGCCGCAAGAGAGACACGGCCACCGCCAGAGCCTCGGCCATAGCGACGACCGCCCGGTCCGGCTTTCGCTCATCCCCCCCTACCAGCAGCAATACGTGAGGGGGACGGTTCCGGATGGTCTGGGCGAAGCTCTCAAAAGCCCCCCGGCGCGCTGCTATCTCCTGACCGGTGATCCGCGCCACCACCGCACTGGCTACCGAATGGAGTGCTCCCTCGGCGTACTGCAGGTTCGCGTCCGTCTTGAGGGAGCATACGGCCACCTCCAGAGGGCCGAGCACGCTCACCACCCCACCTACCGCGTCCACTCCCACGCCGAGCTGCTCGGGCACGATGGGCCGCCCTTCCCGATCGGCCAGCCTTCGCCCTGACACGTCTTCGAGGTCGCCAACGCAGGCCAACAGCGGCGCCCGCAGCGCTCCGACCGACGCTACGCTAGCGATCTGCGGGGCCACTCCCCGCGCCACGAAGCGGTGGGCGTCTCCCACGCGATCCACCAAGGTGGCTTTGACGTAGGCGTTGCCCACATCGAGGGCAAGCATGGATTCAGGTTCCCGAGTCACTCCACCTCCGCCGAAAGGGCTAGCCGGTCTCCCGTGAGGGCGGGCGGCCCACCATACTACGCCCCGCAGGCTCGCAACGTCAACGAGACGCCTCGGGCTGGGCTCCACCTCGAGCCACGGTAACCGGAACTGGGTCGGATGTCCACACCTTTCCCTGTTCTGTCTCTACCTCAGCTGCGAAGACGTGCTCGCCTGGCTCCAAGAGCCACAGGACCCGATACGGAGGGCGATCTAGCTGCGCCAACACCTGCCCATCCACCATGAGCCGCACAGTGCGCACCGGGACGCCGGCGGGCACGCTAGCCTCTACCGCCACCCGCTGGCTGCTGAGGGGCAGGTCGGCGGCCAGCTCGTACACGCGGTGAGGGTCTGGCTGCACCAGCCGTACCGCCGGCGGCACCTCGGTAGCGACCTCAAGCGCCGGAGCCCGGGGGAACCCACGCGCGTCGGCCCACGCCTGGGCCTCCTCAGGCAGGACGGCGGCCACGTGCCCCTCGGCCCCACCGGCGCTGCCGTCCTGGCCCTCGTCATCCGGGATCAGCCGGTGCAGGTCACACTGCCTCTCGGGCTCAGTGCCGGCAATGAATAGCTCGAGCCGGCGATGGGGGCAGTCCGGGCCGGGCAACAACCCGCTGAGGGCGCACACCTCTGCCCGCACCAGGCCGGGAGGCTCAACGAAGTCCTGCTCAGGCATTCCTCGATGGAGCGCCTCCATCACTCCGCGCCAGATGGGGGCCGCTCCCTCCACGCCCGAGACCGGCCCCATACCGGAGCCATCGCTGTTGCCCGCCCATACCCCCACCACCATCTGGGGCGTGTAGCCGACGGTCCAGTTGTCTCGGCTATCGGTGGTGGTACCCGTCTTCACCGCCGCCGGACGCGACAGCGCCAGCACGCTCCCCTCGCCGAAGGTGGGGATGCGAGCCTTATCGTCCTTAAGGATATCGGTAATGAGGTAGGCAACTTGAGGGCTGATGACCGGCTGGGGGTCGTGCCTCGCCGCTTCCCACAGCAATTGCCCCCGGTCGTCCGTCACCCGAAGAATGGCATAGGGCTCGACCGGCCGGCCGCCTCGGCCAAACGCCGCGTAAGCCCGGGTGAGCTCCAACAGGCTCACCTCTGTCCCCCCCAGCGTGGCCGCCAGCCCCAGTCGATCGGCGGTGCCCAAGGAGACTACCCCCAACCGCCGGGCCATGTCCTGCAGGGCCGGCAGCCCCACTGCATCCAGTAGCCTAACCGCGACCACGTTATAGGAGGACCCCAGTGCCTCCCGCAGCAGGACCGGCCCCCGGTAGGTGAAGTCGAAGTTGACAGGCACGTACGGTTCCCCTTCCGCCGTGATGAAGGTGGAAGGCACGTCCAGCATCATGCTGGCGGGGGTGTAGCCAGCTTCGAAGGCGGCGGCGTAGGTCAGAGGCTTGATGGCGGAGCCGGGCTGTCGCGGCGCCAGTGTCGCGTTCACCGCCCCGGCAATGCTGTCGTCAAAGTAATCGGCGCTCCCTATCATCACTCGGATGGCGCCATCCGAAAGATCCAGCGCCAGTACGGCAGCGTTGCTTACATGCACTCTGGGGTCCCGGTTCACCGACTCCAGGCAGCGCTCGACCACCAGTCGCGCCTGTTCCTGGGAGGCTAGGTCGAGGGTGGTGTACACGCGCAGGCCACCGGCGGCCACGAAGCGCAGGGGCTCTCGCGCCGCCATGGCGGCCTCCTCAGCAGTGATGAAGCCCTGCCGGACCATCAGGTCCAGCACCACCCGCTGCCGGCCCCGCCAGGCGTCGCCAGCCTCGGGGGCGTAGAGGCTGGGGGCCTGGGGCAGCCCGGCCAGGAAGGCGCACTCGGCCAGGTCCAGAGAGGCAAGGGGCTTGCCGAAGAACGCCAGGCTGGCGGCCTCGGCGCCGTAAGACAGCCGACCGTAGAAGGTGCTGTTGAGGTACAGCTCCAGGATCTCGTCCTTGCTACGCCCCGCCTCGATGATGAGGGCCAGTACCGCCTCCCGCAGCTTCCGGCGCAGGGTCCGCTCGTACCGGTCCTCGGGCAACAGCAAGTTGCGAGCTACCTGCTGGGTGATGGTGCTTCCGCCAGCCACCACCCGCCCGCTGCGCACGCTGTAGTAGAGGGCCCGGGCTACTCCTACCAGGTCCACCCCCGGATGCCGGTAGAAGCCGGCATCCTCGGTGGCCAGGGTGGCCTGGATGAGATAGGGAGGGGCGTCCGCTAGCGACAGGGGACGGCTCCGTCCGCCGTGAACGGGCAGCGCCTCGTACAGGACCACGCCGTTGCGGTCGTAGATGAGCACGCTGGCGGCCGGCGCCCGTTCGAGCAGGCGCCAAGGGTCGGGTAGGTCCCATAGAACGGCAGCGGCCGTCGCCACGAAGGCGATTCCGAGGGCTGCCGCCACGCCTAGGCTCAGCCGCCAGGTGCGGGGCACTTACCTTCTCTCGGGCGCCACCCGTGGCCCGGTCAGCAGCCCCATGCCGTCCAGCACCGAGCGGAGCTGACGGCGCTCGGCCTCGCCCAGCGGACCCACCGGCGGGCGCGCTGGCCCCGCCTCCAGCCCCAGCATGTCCAGTGCCTCCTTGATCACCACCGGGAAGGAACCGAGCGAGAAGGCCATCCGCAGGGGCGCCAGGTCGCGCTGCGCCCGGAGGGACCCCTGAGTGTCGCCGGCACGGAAGCGGTCATAGATGCTAGCCACTAGCGCCGGTGCCACGTTGGCTGTGGCCGCGATGGCCCCGGCGGCACCGTAGGCCAGGGCGCCGTAGATGAGGGTGTCCCGGCCGGCCAGCACCGCGAAGTCATCGGGAGTACAGCGGACGTACTCCGCCAGCAGGGTCATGTCCCCACTGGAGTCCTTGATGCCCGCTATGTTTTCCACCTCGGCCAGGCGCACTACGGTATCCAGGCTCAGGCGGTTGCCCGTCCGGTCAGGGTTGTTGTAGAGCAGCAGGGGGAGGGCAGTCACGCCGGCGATGCGTCGGTAATGCTCCTCTAGCTCACGCGCCGATAGGGTGACGAAGTAGGGCGTAAGCACCGAGATGGCGTCAATCCCTACCTTCTCCGCCAGGCGAGCTAGAGCCACTGCCTCACCGGTGGTGACGGCCCCAGTGCCGGCGTAGACCGGCACCCGGCCAGCCGCCTGGTCCAGTGTCACCTCCCATACCTGGCGGCGCTCGTCCGCCGTGAGGGCATAGAACTCCCCCTGGCTGCCAGTAGGAAACAGCCCGTGGACGCCGCCCTCGATAAGGTAGTCCACCAGCCGGCGCAGGGCGGGCTCGTTTATCCGGTCCTCCTTGAGAGGCGTGACCATCGCTGGAATGACGCCATGGATGCGAAGACGTCGCGTGCGTGCCAAGATAGCCTCCTTGACGAGTGAGACGTGATGCGTGACGAGTGACGAGTGATGAGTGATACGTGACACGTGACCAGTGATACGTGCCTGGGAAGAAGGCCAACGCATCCCGCGTCACGTGTCACGTATCACGCAACATGCACACCAGCCCAGCCAGGTCCCCGAACGCGTGGGGCTCGGCGCCACCGGGGGGCTCGCCCTGGCAGACCAGGTAGGTCCACATGCCCGCTTGCTGAGCCGGGATGATGTCCAGCTCCGGGTCGTTGCCGACCACCAGGCACCGCTCCGCCGGAACATCGAGGGTGTCGGCGATCTCGCGGAAGTAGGCTGGATGAGGTTTGGCCCAGTGCATGTTCTCGATCGCCGTGATCAGGTCGAACCTGACATCCGCCAGCCCAGCCCACTTCAGGCGAGCGCGGACCGCACTGAGGGGAAACAGCGGGTTAGTGGCCACGACCACCTTGCGGCCGCCGGCCTGAGCCTCCAGCACCGCCTCTCGGGCCCCGGGCATCGCCTCCAGCCCCTCCCCTAGAGAGGGATAGATCTCTTCGTAGAAGCGCATGAAGTGAGGCCACAGGCTCTTTGGATCCAGGCCGCTCAGCCGGCCGAACTCCTCCGAGAAGGCCTCGGCATTGGTGAGCTCAGGGTGCTCGCGCTGCAGGATGGCTCTCGTAGCCTGAAGCACCCACTGCCGAAACTGAGCCGGCTCCACCCCGCCGAGGGGCTGGAAATACTCTCCCAGAGCAGCGAAGTACCGGGCGATGAACTCGTCCGTCTCCGTGCGCAATAGAGTGTCGTCTAGATCGAAGAGAACGGCCTCGAACATGCGCTACCCGCCACCCTGGACCGCGCCAGGCGCCTGCTGGCTACTCGACCTCGCTGCGGCCCTCCAGCGCCCGGGCCAGGGTTATCTCGTCAGCGTACTCCAGGTCCCCGCCCATGGGGAGCCCTCGGGCCAACCTGGTCACCCGGATGCCGAGCGGGCGGATGAGCCGGGCTAGGTACATGGCCGTGGCTTCGCCTTCCATGTTTGGGTTCGTCGCCAGCAGCACCTCAGACACCCCGCCCTCGCGCAGCCGCTCCACCAACTCGCGGGCGCGAATGTCTTCCGGCCCGATACCCTCGACCGGCGAGATGGCGCCGTGCAGCACGTGATAGAGCCCCTTGTAGCGCCCGCTACGCTCGATGGCCACCAGGTCCAGTGGCTCCTCCACCACGCAGATGATGCTCTGGTCCCTGGACTCATCCCGACAGATGGCGCATGGGCTCTGCACGTCCACGTTGAAGCAACGGGCGCACAGGATGGTCCGTTCCTTGAGGTCTACCAGCGCCTCCGCTAGGGCATTGGCCTGGTCCTTCGGCGCCCGCAACAGGTAGTAGGTAAGCCGCGATGCCGTCTTGGGCCCGATGCCCGGCAGACGGCTGAACTCATCTATCAATCTGGCGATCGGCTCGCTCAGAAGTGCCATCCTACAGCATACCTTCTAGGCCCAACCCCCCAGTGAGGCTGCTCAGCTGCTCGGCTACGGCGGCGCGAGACTTGTCTAGCGCCTCATTCACGGCAGCCATGATCAGATCCTGCAGCATCTCCACATCCTCGGGATCCACCACCTCGGGGTCAATGCGCAGCTCCTTGACCTTCTGCTCTCCCGTGACCACCACTTCCACTACCCCTCCGCCGGCCGTCGCCGTGGTGGTCTGTTCCTTCATCTCCTCCTGAATGCGGGCGAAGTCGGCCTGCAGCCTCTGGATCTGGTTCTTGCCCCCACCACCAAGCTTGGGCCGCATGGGCAGGGCGCGCTTGCCGCTACGCTTGCTCATCAGTACTGCCTCCGTCATCGATCACTCTAACTCTGCCGCCCAGCTCCCTCGCCACCTGGTACAGCGGGTCTTCGTCCACCGGGATCTCCTTCGGCTCACCAGCAGCATCTGAATCTGCCTGCCTCTCGACCGCCGTTCCCGGCGCCTGCACCACTCGGACGATCCGAAGCGACCGGCCCAATACCTCGGCCACCGCCTGAGCCAATACCCTCTCTTCCTCGGTCCCGCCCAAGCAAGCGTGGTGGAATGGGTAAGCGAACGCAATAGTCAAAGTGTCCCCCTCCAGGCCGCACGGCTCACTGGAGCGCAGTAGCGCCTCCAGGGTACGATCCCGGCGGTGCACCTTGGCCGCCACCTTGGGCCACATCTTCCGCGCCCTCTCCAGACTGGGCGGCTCCTCCTGCTGGCGGACCGGCCCGGCGGTCGCCGGCTCCTGCCTCTGCTCGCCCTGCCTATCGGGTAACGCATGCGGCCGCACCGCGGGGGGCGCCTTCGGAACGACCGGAGCTGCTGCCTCGGCAGGGTGAGGTATAGGCCGATTCAGCAGGCCGCTGATGTCTACCATGGCCAGCTCCAGGGGCAGCTGGGGCAAATGCCCGTGCCGCACCTGATCGGCCGCCTGGGCCAGGGCGCCAGCCACGTGCCGGAGCGTGTTCACCTCGAGGTCGCGGGCCGACTGGGCCAGCCGCGCCACCGCCTCGGGAGACAACACGCCCTCTGGCTGCACCCCCAATCGCACCAACAGGAGGGCGCGGGTGAGCTCCAGCAAGTCCCGGACGAACTGCTGCATGTCCAGCCCCTCGGACGCCAATCCTTCCAGGAACTCCAGCGCCTCCGCCAGATTCCCATCCAGAACCAGGCCCAGAAGCGTCTCGGCCGCCTCATCAGGCGCCGTGCCCAGCACCTCCCGCAGGAGGTCGGCCGTGACCATGCCCTCACCGACCGACACGATCTGGTCCAGCATGCTGATGGCATCGCGCATGCTGCCCGTCGCCTGCCGGGCGATCAGAGCCAGCGCCGCATCGTCGTGCCCGTAGTGCTCGGCCTCGCAGATCTGCCGCAGGCGGGCCTCGATGAGGTCAGCTTTGATGGGCCGGAAGTCGAAGCGCTGGCAGCGCGACCGAATGGTAGCCGGTACTCGCCACACCTCCGTGGTGGCGAATACGAAGATCACGTAGTCCGGCGGCTCCTCCAGCGTCTTCAGCAGGGCGTTGAAGGCCTCCCGGGTGAGCATGTGCACTTCGTCAATTATGTAGACTTTGTATCGGCCCTGGTTAGGGCGGAAGTTGACCTTCTCCCGCAGATCGCGAATCTCGTCTATCCCCCGGTTGGAGGCGCCGTCTATCTCGATCAGGTCCAGGTAGCGCCCCTCGCTGATGGCCCGGCAGGCGTCGCACTGGTTGCAGGGCCTCTCATCGCCCTCGCCCTGGCAGTTGAGCGCCTTGGCCAGGATGCGCGCCACCGAGGTCTTTCCCGTGCCCCGCGGCCCGGAGAAGAGGTAAGCGTGGGCCACCCGGCCGGCCCGGCAGGCGTTCCTCAGCGTGCGCGTGACGTGAGCCTGACCCACTACATCGTCGAAAGTCTGCGAGCGCCACCGGAGATACAGCGTTTCGTTCGCCATGATGCACAGGCTCCCTGTTCGTCCAGTGTAACCTTCAGCATAGCAGCTGGCAAAGGCCCGGAGGGGAGAGGGGGAGACGCGGAGAGGGGGAGAGGGGGAGACGCGGAGATGGTGAGACACTGTGACATCAGGACGCGACAAACCACCTCTCTGTCTCGTCCTCTCCCTGTCTCCCCCTCTCCCTGTCACCCCGTCTCCGCGTCTCCCCCTCTCCGTGTCTCCGTGGCCGGTCTCCACTCGCCAACCACGCCGGCGGGGGTATACTCGGTACGGGAGGCGCGCATCGTACCGCTATGCTGCCGCTGCGGAGGCTAACCATGGACGGCGATCTCAAGCTGGGGCTCATCGGCGCCGGGCGTATCGGCCGCGTGCACGCTCACACCCTGGCTCGCGCCGTGCCTGGGGTCGGGCTGGCCGCCATCGCCGACGTGCGCCTGGAGGCCGCCCAGGAACTGGCTCGCCAGTACGACGTACCAGTGGCTGTACAGGATCACCTCGCCATCCTTGCCGATCCCGAGATTGATGCCGTCGTCATCTGCACCAGCACCGATACTCACGCCGACCTCATCGTGGAGGCCGCCCGGGCAGGCAAGCACGTCTTCTGTGAGAAGCCCATCGCCCTCGACCTGGTAGAGACGGACCGGGCCCTGGCCGCTGCCACCGAAGCCGGGGTGAAACTCCAGATCGGCTTCAACCGCCGTTTCGACCCCAGCTTCCGCCGCGTCCGCGACTTGGTGGCTCAGGGCCGCGTGGGTGAGCCTCACATCGTCCATATCATCAGCCGCGACCCGGCGCCCCCGCCCATCGAGTACGTGAAGGTCTCCGGGGGCATCTTCGTGGACATGACCATCCACGACTTCGACATGGCCCGCTTCCTCACCGGCAGCGACATCGAGGAGGTGACGGCCGTCGGTGCCGTCCTAGTGGACCCGGCCGTCGGCGAGGCAGGAGATGTGGACACCGCCCTGGTGACGCTGCGCTTCGTCAGCGGCGCCCTTGGCTCCATAGACAACAGCCGCCGCGCCGTCTACGGCTACGATCAACGGGTGGAAGTCTTCGGCAGCCGGGGCAGCGCCGCCGCCGGCAACCAGACGCCCACCAACACCGTCGTGGCCGACGCCGAGGGCATACACCAGGAGAAGCCCCTCTACTTCTTCCTGGAGCGCTACGCCTCCGCCTACGTGGCGGAGCTTCAGGCCTTCTGCGACTGCCTACGGCAGGACGTCCCGCCCCCGGTGACCGGCGCCGACGGGCGGGCCGCCCTCGTCGCCGCCCTCGCCGCTACCCGATCTCTACGCGAACACCGCCCCGTCCGGGTGGCGGAGGTGGAGGGAGGCTAGCCACAGAGACACGGAGACAGGGAGACAGGGGGACGCGGAGATGGCGGATCTCGTCCCCAAGTCATGCAGTCACCCCCTCTCCCCCTCTCCCCGTCTCCGCGTCTCCCCGTCTCCCCGTCTCCCCTCTCAGGAAGCGGATAGCGCTCGCGGCGGCGGTGGCGGGATCGGGGAGGGGAAGGAACTCGCCGGAGACATAACCGCCGTAACCGGTCTCGGCCAGCGCCGCTAGGATGGCGGGGAAGTTCAGGTGGCCGGCGCCCGGGTACCAGCGGTTCGAGTCCGCCACATGGAAGTGAAAGATGCGCTCCCCTGCCGCGCGAATACTGCGCTCGATGCTGGGCTCTTCGATGTTCATGTGAAAGGTGTCAAGGAGCAGCCCCAGGTTGGGAGCCCCCACCTGGGTCACCAGGTCCAGCCCTTGGGCCACCGTGTTGACCAGCACCGTCTCGTAACGGTTGATGGGCTCCAGGGCCAGCCTGACCCCAACGTCGGCCGCCGAACGGCAGCACTCCCTGAGTGCCTCCACCAGCCAGGCCCAGGCCTGCTCGGGCTCCACCCCAGGGAACACGGTGCCTCGGATGAGGCCCACGATGACGACCGCGCCCCAGCGGGCTGACGGCGCCAAGTGGGCCCGTATGCGGTCCACCGCCGCCCGGCGCACGGAGGCGTCGGGATCGGTGAAGGAGAGGCCTTCCTCCGCCCAGGCCTGGCCGGTGCCGACGGCGGGTACCGCCAGGCCTAGTTGATCGAGCGTGCGGCTGAGAGCCTCGACATCCACCAGGCCAGGGTCCCGGATGGCCAACTCCACCCCGTCGTACCCCAACCCGGCGATGCTTCTCAGGTTCGCCTCCAGGTCCCCCCTGAACGCCACCGCCTGGAACTGGGCCGGGTGAGTGGAGAGGACGATGGCGAGGGGGAGACGGGGAGACGCGGAGAAGGGGAGACAGGGAGAAGGGGAGAGGCGGTGAGGGGGAGACAGTGAATCGCCCCCTCTCCCTGTCTCCCTGTCCCCGTGTCCCCCCATCTCCGCGTCTCCCCTTCTCCCCCTCTCCCCCTCTCCCCCTCTCCGCGTCTCCCCGTCTCCCAAGCAGGGAGGGCCCAGGGCAGGAATCCGCTTCACGACCGGCGCATTCCGATGGCTGGTAGCGAGTAGACGGGCTTCCACCCTTCGCTCATCGGCTCACGCAGGTAGGGCTCCATCTCCTCCGCCGAGCGCAGGGTCACCTCCTCCGTGGGTGGAACCGTGCCGGGAGGGAAGGCAGCCAGCACGTCGTCTATGAAGAGGGTTAGGTAGCGCAGGATGGCGGCCAGAGGGCGCTTAGCCTTGTAGGCAGCCGCATCGGCAGCGTGGCCCACCACCCCCTCCGGCGTGGCCTTGATCTCGATGGGGAAGTGGCCCTCCCCCTGAGACCAGTTGCTCGGGCGGGCGAAGGGGTCCACCGACTTGTCGAAATGCCCGTCCGGAAGGTAGGACTTGCCCTCGGTGTTGACGGCGTAGCTCATGTCCACCATCTCGGGGAACAGGTACAGGCCCAGGGAGGTCTCCGATTCGTCGGCGTGGACGAAGTCCGTGCCCCACTGGCCCCCTCGGTCGGTGGTGCGGAAGAACTCGCGCACCGCCCGGTGCCAGTCGATCACCCGGAAGATGCCAGGTAGCTGGTAGCGCTTCTGGAACTCCTGCAGGGCGGACTCCAGCATCCACAGCTGGCCGTGGTTGTTGAGGATGATCTGCTTGCGGAAGCCGTCGTTCCACAGCCCCAGCATGACGTCAATGAGCAGCTCCCGCACTACCTCCTCGCGCAGGACGACCGTCCCCGGCATGCCCAGGTGATGGTAAGGATGCCCCCCGTAGTTCAGCGGCGGCAGGGCCAAGGCAACCGGGCGTCCCCGGCGCGCGGTGTACCGCCGCACCCCCTCGGCTATCATGCTGGCAAACAGCGTATCGGCGGCGCTCACCAGATGCTGACCGTGGTTCTCCGTGCACCCGACCGGGATGATGACGACGTCGTTGAGACGCCGCTCCGCCTCCAGTTGGTGCCGGATGGTCGTCTGGATGTATGACCCCGGCTTGCCCCACTCCACTCCTTGGGGTGGCATCCCGTACTCCGCCAATATGCCCTCTATCTCCTCGTCACTCGCCTCCCAAACCTCCTTCTTCATCCGCCCCACGGCGTTGTCCTCGAAGAACAGGTCGGGCTGGTTCGTCGCTAGCCACTTCGGCATCTGTGCCTCCTTATTGTGGGGAAAGGAGTAAAGGAGACAGGAGTAGAGGAGTAAAGGAGACAGGAGGAAAGGAGCTTGCGGGCAGCAGACATGAGGACGGTCATCCGGGTCGCTGTCGGCTGTCCGCTGGCCCGCAGGGCCGCATCCCTTGTCCTTCACCCGTTGCCTCCCATCACTCCTCTCCTCCTCCCTGCCCACTACCCCTCATCGCTTGGCACCCCCTTCCCTCCTCTACTCCTGTCTCCTCTACTCCTTCCCTCCTCTCCCCCACGGTGATCAGGATCTTGCCGTCCTCGCGCCTCGTGGCCTGCTGGATGGCGGCCACGCCCTCGTCCAGGCGGAAGCGGCTGGTGATGATGGGGGACAGGTCCAGTCGGCCCGAGGCCATCAACCGGATGACGTTGGGGAAGTTGCCGTAGCCCGAATGTCCCTGCGCCCCGAACACCTTGGCCTTGCGCACCTGCAGCTGCTCCAGGTACATGGGCACTCGCGTCGCAGCCCGACCTATCTGCACCACCTTGGCTCCGATGGCCAGGGCCTGCTCCATCTCGGGGACGGTGTGTTGCGGCGCCCCCGCCGCCTCGACCATGAAGTCGAAGCCCTCGCCTCCGGAGTGCTCCATCAGCACCTGGGAAGGGCGCACCTGCGCGGGATCATAGGCGAGATCGGCCCCCACCCGCAGAGCCAGCTCGCGCCTGACCGGAGAGACCTCGAAGGCCACGATCCGCCCGGCCCCGGCAGCCCGCGCCAGCGCGATGGAGGCCAGGCCGATGGGCCCTGCCCCGAACACGGCCACGTACTGGCCCGGCCGGAAGCCACCGGCCACCTCGAAGATGGCGTTGTAGGCCACTGACGCGGGCTCGGTCATGGCACCCAACTCGAGGGCGCGCCCTTGGTCGCCCAGGCGCTCAGCCACGGAGCTGAGCTTCCAGCAGTACTTGGCCCCGATGGCGATGTACTCTGCCGCCGCCCCGTCAATGGTGAAGCCAATCTCCTCCAAGTTGCGGCACTGATTAGGGAAGCCGTTGCGGCAGGGAACGCAATGCCCGCACCAGATCATCTCCTCGGCGGTCACTAGGTCTCCCACCTCCAGGTCGCTCACGGCGGCGCCCCTGTCGGCCACCACTCCCGAGAACTCGTGCCCAATCACGCTGGGGAACCGGGTCAACCCTGGGTAGAGCATGTAGCCGTCGGCGTCGGTTTCGTAGAAGTGAACGTCCGAACCGCATACGCCGCAGGCGCTAACCCGAACCAGCACCTCTTCCGGCTCCAGGACCGGTGTAGGTACTTCCTCCACCTGCAGGCGAGGGTTCCGCCACACGCTGCTGCCCGTCACCGCCTTGCCGGTGCGCTTCTCCCACTGGCTCAGCTCGTATTCTGGCCGCGGATCCCAGTCTGCGCGCAGCACCAATGCCCTCATGACAAACCTCCTAACCGCAGTGAATGGCGAATGGCCGAAAGTGGACAGTGGTCGGGCAGTGTTGAGAAGGCCGTCGGCCTGGCGAGGAGACTGGGCGAGACTGTTCTCATCTGCCATTCACCCTTGGCTCGCCGCTATCCACTGCTCTTTGGCGGGCCTGACGACTGCCGAATGACCAGCCGGGGTAGAATGACGCGGTCGCCTACACTCTCCCCCGCCAGCAACCGCAGCAGCATTTCGACCGCCTGTCGTCCCATGCTCTCCCGCGGCTGGTTCACGGTGGTGAGCGCGGGGCTCACCAGCGACGCCTCCCTTACGTCGTCGAAACCTACCAGCGAAACATCGCCCGGCACCGCCAGGCCCCACCGCCGGGTTTCGTTGAGAGCACCGATAGCGGTGACGTCGTTGTAGCAGAAGACCGCCGTCGGTCGGTCCTCGACGCCCAGCAGCCGGCGCATCCCTAGCTTTCCTCGCTCGGCGTCATCGCCTATGCCTTCGTCTGCCACCACCTGGGACAGGCCCGGCACCATGCCCCGCTCCCCCAGGGCCATCCGGAACCCCTGCTCCCGTCGTCGGTGTGAGCGGGGCCGATCGGGACAGCCGATGTACGCGATGTGGCGATGGCCGAGCTCGAGGAGGTGGTCTGTCGCCATGTGAGCACCCCGGACATCGTCCACGTTTATGGAGTAGATGTAGCTACTCTCCGACTGGTTGTTGAGCAGCACTATGGGCACCTGCAGCCGCACCAGTCGCTCCTCGTAGTTCCCCACCCGCGAGGCCGAAACGATGATCCCGTCCACCCTCCTCTCGCTCAGCAGTCGCACCGCCTCCAGCTCATGCTCGGGGTCGGAACGAGACATGACCAGGATCACCGCATGATCGTTAGCCGTCGCCTCCTCCTCAATGCCATCCACAACGGCGGAGACGAATGGGTCAGAGATGGTGGTGACGACCACACCGATGGTGCGGGTCCGCCGGGTGACCAGGCTGCGCGCCACGACGCTGGGGCTGTAGCTCATGTCCCTGGCCAGAGAACGGATGCGCTGCACCACCTCCGGGCTGATGCGCGGATCGTCCCTCAGGGCCCGAGACACGGTAGAGTGAGACACCCCCGCAGCCCGGGCGATGTCTTTGATGGAAGTGCGAGCCACTCCTCACCTCGTGCACACGTGTGCACGAGCCAGCATGCACCTTGATGATCCCAGTGTCAAACGCGTCTTGGTCGTCGAGCTGAGGCGGGGAGAGGGAGAGACAGTGTGACATCAGGACGCGATCAACCGTCTCCGCATCTCCCTGTGTCCCGGTCTCCGCGTCGCCGCGCCTCCCCCTCCCTTTCTCTGCGCCTCCGTGTCTCTGTGGCTGCCTACTGCCTGTTGCACAGCAGCGGCGGCGTCTCCGCCGGCCGGCTGAACGGACCTGAGGCCAGCAATCCCCAGTAGCCACTGGCCGACAATCGCCTAGAGTCGTACACCGCAACCCCCATCGCCCCTGCCAGCCGGGCCTCGGCGATGGTCTGCGCCAGCGCCTTGAAGGGGCGTAGCCCGCCGTCCACCGCCGGCACCACGGGCACCCAACCTCCGGCCAGTCCCCAGTCCTCGACCAAGGCAGCCACTCGCTCCGCCTGCCCCAGTTCCTCCGCCAAGTAGAGGGCGGGCACCAGCACGTCCACCCGGCCCTCCCGGGCCCACGAGGCCGCATCCTGCCCGAAGTCGGCGCCCGCTTCTGCCAAAGCCCAACCCCACTGGTCCCGCCGCACCGGCCAGATCTGGGCCGAGAGCTCAACCTCAGGACAGACGGCGCGGACCTCCCGCCCGATCTCCTCCAAGAGCAGCCCCAATGCCTCGGTGCCATCCCCCTGAAGGTGGGACCGATACTCCAGTCCCGTGAAATGCAGCCCGTCCACCGGGTAGCGCGAGACCAGGTCCCGGCACACGGCGGCCAGGTAGGTCCTCACCTGAGGATGGGAGGGCGAAGCGTAGAGCACACCATCCTCGCTTCCTGCCTGCAGCCATTCGGCCCCGAACCTGGCGCTGAAGAGCGAGTACAGGTGGCCCAGCGGCTGCTGCTCGACTGGGGCGCTCGCCTCCCATACCGGAAGCACTTCGATCCAGGCGTGGAGCCGGAGGCCGCGCTCCTTTGCCATTTCGCAAGCCCGCGCCAGGGGATCCCAGCGCAGGCCCTCCTCGCCCTGCAGAACCTCCACCACCGGCTCCACAGCGGAGTCGTAGTAGGCCAAGCCGAGCCGTCTCACCTGCAGGTAGATAGTGTTGAAGCGGGCCGCCGCCGCCCGGTCCAACACCTCCCTCAACTGCGCTTCGTCGCTCAAGTCCATCTCGGCGAGCGAGACGTAGAGCGCCCGCACCTCCACGTCCGTCACCGCGGGCTCGCCCCCCATCGCCTCTGTGGTCGGAGATGGAGTCACTGGCTCCACCCCCGGCGGCCCCAACAGACGAGCACCAGCCAGCCGGCAGTCCGCTCCGGCCGACAGGGCATCGAAGGCTATGAAGACCGTGCCCGCTCCGCCCCCCTCTTCAATCTCTAGGGAGACCCGTTGCCAGCCCTGGTCGCGAGCCTGTGAGGACCATGTCACCCCGGGAGAGGTTGGGTCCACCCCACCGGTCGCGTCATACCCTAGGCGCACCGCCGCCGCCCCGGATGCCGTCGGGGCCATGCTGAGGTAGACATCGGCCTCGAGGTAGTAGCCGCCAGCCGCCAACCCGTCCAGCCGTTGCCACAGACCAGCGATACACGTGCGCCCGCCGCAGTCCAGCCGAAGGAAGGACTCGCCTGGGCCTCGAAAGAAGCGGGCGCCGGCTTCAGTAACCTCGAACAACTGCCATCCAGGCGGAGCAGCCTCCGAGTCGCCGCTCCCCTGCAGCTCCAGTTGCCCGTTCGTGAGCCAGTCTTCCCGATCCGAAAGGGCAGCGGCGGGAACGATGGGCCCTACGGCGGCCCTCTGATCCTCAGCCGGCGCTTGTCGGGAGCGCTCCGCCAGCGCAACCACGAGCAGGAACGCCAGGCTGGCCAACAGGGCGAAAAGCGTCCATGAACCGGCTCTCGGTCGGCCCCGAGAGCGAAAGCGGCCTCTCTCGCTGCTCACCAGTGCGCCTGTCTTTCCATCATGGCTCTCGCGATTATAGCGAAGCACTGCCCTTGCTACCACGATCCCCGGGGCCCCGTGACATACCCACACCAGGCATGCAAATTGCAGGTTTCCCCATCCAGGCTGTACAAGGGAGTCCCCGGGACGAGCTTTCTCCCCGCGCCCCGTCTCTCGGCGGGCTCGCGAGGCTCAACCCCGCGGGGAACCCAGATCCCTCGGAGGCACCCTCTCCAACATGGCCGACCCTTCACGTCGCTCGGCATTCCCCTGCGGCTGCATGGTTCTGGCCGCAATCCTTGCCTTTCTTCTGGGCGCCGGCCTGGCAGCCTTCCGCGACTCGGCCCTGGCCGGGCCCCTAGCTGCCGTCTTCTCGCCTTCCTCTGCCGTCTGGTCCGGGTCCGAGCCGGTAACCCTGCTTCTCCTCGGCACTGATGCCCGCGAGAACGAGCCCGGCCCCTCTCGCAGCGATACCATCATGCTGGCCCTCTTCGATCCCGGGGCCCGGAGTGTCGCCCTCCTCTCCATCCCGCGCGACCTCTGGGTCACCATCCCTGGGCACGGGGAGAGCAGGATCAACACCGCCTACTTCCGTGGCCAGGCCTACGACGTCCCTCACGGGGGGCCAGGCCTGGCTGCCCTCACGGTGGAGTACAACTTCGGCGTCCCGGTGGACTACTGGGCTACGTTGGACTTCGCTGGCTTCGAGCGCATCGTGGACGCCCTGGGCGGCGTCACCGTCGAGGTGCCCTATGACATCTACGATCCCACCTACCCGGACGACTGGAACGGCACCACTGAGCTGTACATACCCGCCGGCATCCAGCACCTCGACGGTGCCCTGGCCCTCAAGTATGCCCGCACCCGCCACGGCGACTCTGACTTCGACCGGGCCCGCCGACAGCAGCAGATCGTCCGGGCCGCCCTGGATCGGGCCCTGAGCCCGGCCACCCTGCCCAAGCTCCCCCGTCTGGCACGCGCCCTGTCCGACGCGGTGGAGACCAACGCCGACACCGACGCCTTGGTGGCTCTGGCCGGCTGGCTCTGTCGCACCAGGGAACTCAGTCTGGAGACAGCCCTAGTGGACCGCGACTTGGCGTCAGACTACGTCACCGCCACCGGAGCCTACGTCCTCCTACCTGACTGGGCCGGCATACGCGCTCTTGTGGGGGAGATATTCTCCCCCCGGTTGCCCCAGGGGCAGCCCCTGGCAGGAGTGGCCCTCCGGGTGGAGAACGCTACCGACCTGCCAGGGCTGGCCTCGCATACCGCCTCCTTCCTGAGCACCGAGGGAGCATCCATAACCAGCATCGCTGACCGGGAAGGCGGCACCTTAAGACGGTCGGTCCTCTACGTCTACTCTCCCTCCCCGCGAGCGGAGGAGTACCTGCGCTCGCTCTACGGCCTGGCAGACGATCAGATCGTGCGAGTGGAGGGAGGGATGGAGTCCCAGACTCAGATGACTCTTGTGCTGGGCTGGGACGTGATCGCAGGAGAGTGACAAGGTGAACCGAGACGCGGGACACTGGCGCCGATCCTTCGCCGCCGCCATCGCTTTGCTACTGACTACCATCTCTGCCGTGGCCCTCATATCCGGTGATCTTCTGCCGCCCGTCGCCCGCCTCTGGGCCGACCGCCTCACGTCCAACTCCAGGCCCACTTCCTTCTCTTCGGACCTGGGCGCCATGAGCCCCTCGGGCGATGCCTTCGGTTCCACCACCTGGCACTTCGCCCACGGCGTCGCCGTGTCGTCGGGAGACACCCACCATACCTGGCTGCTGCTTGCCAACCCCGGCACCTCCCCAGCTCAAGCCTCCGTGCTCCTCCAGCCGGATGGCGGAGCAGCCCGGACAGTAACCGTCCAAGTGCCGGCGTTGGGTCGGACGGCCGTATATGCCAATGACCATGTCACCGGCCATTTCAGCACCACCATCACCTCAGATTTGCCCTTGGTAGCCGAGCAGAGCGTGTTCTTCGCCAACGATGGCTACACTGTCCCCGGGGTGGCCTCCCCGACCACGATATGGTACCTACCGGAAGGAGCCGCCGGCAGCGGGTATGACACCTACCTGCACGTGTACAATCCCGGTGCCACCACCGTCGCTGCCGTGCTAAGATTCCACAGCGAGTCGGGGCAGGTGCAGGACGTGGGGTGGGAGATCGGTCCCCGCTCGGCGCTCCGCTTGAGGCTGGCGGAAGTGTGCACTCTGGCAGGTGGCGTCGCCACTCGCGTGGCCGCCACGGCCCCGGTAGTGGTTCAGCGCGTGACCTACTTCCCTGGGTGGAATGGTGGCCGCGGAGCCCATGCCTCCGCCGGCACGTCCGTCCTCACCGATGTCGCCTATTTTCCCCTGGCCCCCGCCGATGCCAATTTCGACTCCTGGCTTATGTTCGTGAACCCGGGCGACTCGCCGGTCACAGTGGCGGCGGCGTACTGGCAAGGAAGCCAGAGGCGCACCGCCACCTACACCCTTCCCGCTCACGCCCGCTACACCGTGTGGCTGGACAAGGAAGCCGCCGAGGGCCGGGCTCCCTCGGGCAGCCTAAGCATCGTCCTCACCGGCAGCGCTCCTTTCGCCGTCGAGGGCGTCACCTACGACGCCGGATACCAGACCGGGACCGCCCACCCAGGAACTCCGGGGGCGGCTCAGCGATGGCACTTCGCCGAAGGAAGCACCGCCGCTCCCTACACCACCCGGCTGGCCATCTTCAACCCCGGTCCCACGGGCGCCGTGGCCAATGTCTCTCTGCTTCCGTCCGTGGCGGGCGCTAGCAGGATCGCCTGGGCCCTCTTGCCGGGAGAGCTGAAGGTGGCCAACCTTAACGAGCTGGCGGCGGGCGCCAACTCGGGCTTCACCGTCGCCAGCGACTCCCCGGTGGTGGCCCAGCGCCTGATGACCATGACCGGCGCCGGGCTCCTAGGAGCCATCGGGCTGCCCGAGGCCGCCCCCCACCTGACTCCCGTCGCCTATCTGCCCCTGGTCATCTCGGTGCCGGGACCGGTCCCCACCGCTACCAGCACTCCCACACCCGGCCCGGTGCCGGAAGCCACGCCCACTCGCATCCGCAAGGCGGAGCCAGACAGCTTCGCTCTCGCGGCGCCCATCACTGGAACTGCCAACTGCGGCACCACCGGGCTGAAGGGCAGAGTGACCGACGCCTCCGGTGCCCCCATCGCCGGAGCCAGGGTGCGCGTCTGGGCCGATGGCTGGGCCGGGGGTCTGAGCAACCCTACCGACAGCGAGGGACGGTGGGACTTCGTCCTCGGGAGCGGAGCCCGCTCGGGCGTCTGGTTCGCCGCCGTCGCCGATGACGCCGGGGAACTGCTCTCGCGCGCCGTGGCCCTGCCCACTTCCGACGACTGCTCCAATGGGCACCAGTGGCTGGAGGTGGAGTGGGCCGAGCGCAGCAGCGCCGCTCCCACCTACGTGCTGGCCTGGAGTCGGCGGCTATCCTGCGCCGAGAACGGCGGCAATCACCACCTCTTCATAGACGTAACCGACGCCGACGGCAACGGTCTCCCCGGCGTGACTCTGCGCGTGGCTTGGGCCGGCGGCCAGGAGGACATCCAGACCGGTGGGAAGCTGGACGTGGGGCCGGGCCGAGTGGAGTTCCCCATGTACAGGGGCACGTATACCGTGACCGTCGTCGGCAGCAGCAGCGACACCGCCCGCCAGCTGACGGTGGAGTTGCCCGACGAGACCGTCTGTAGCAACCACGGCAACACGCTGTATCATTACTCTTATCACGTGGTGTTCCGGGCCATCTGATGCGCGAACCTGCTGGCACCGAACTTGCTTCTACTATCAGCAAACGGGGTAAGACGCGTATGCACCCACATCGCGCCCGTGCTCTACCCGTTTTCCTCATCCTCGCCGCTCTGGGGCTGCTGCTCACGCAAGTCCCAGAGCGGCTTGCTGCTCAGGACCCGGCCGCCCAGGCCGCCGTCACCCCCAACCCGGCGTTCGGCATGTGCTTCGTCACCTCAGCCGAGGACCCGGCCAGCTCGGCCCGACTGGATCGGGCCGTAGCCTCCGGCGCTTCGTGGGATCGGTTCCCCTTCTACTGGCAGAACATCGAGAAGTCACCCGGGCAGTACGACTTCTCGGCCCAGGATCGGGCAGTCGCTGATGACGTTGCCCGAGGGCTCAAGACATTGGCCATCCTCCTAGGCACCTCTCCCGTCTACGCCAGCAACATGGCCTCCGCTGATATGCTGCAGGCACAGCGGCAGGTGCCCATCTGGCCTGCAGGCCGCACTCGCCCTCTGCCTGATGTCAGGATCGCCAGCGCCAACAGCGCTCCCGCCAACCTGGACCGCCCCGTGTTCAGCGACGGCACCGACGTTCCCGGACCGGGCAAAGCCATCAACCCGGACAACCCTTGGGCCCGCTACGTGTACGAGACCGTACGCCGCTACAAGCCCGGAGGCGTACTGGCCCAGGCACGAGGCTGGCCGGCTGGAGCCGGCGTCTCCCACTGGGAGATCTGGAACGAGCCCGACTGGACCTTCTTCTGGAGCGGCTCCGTCGAGCAGTACTACCGGTTACTCAAGGTCGCCTACCTGGCGGCCAAGCACGCCGACCCGGGCTGCACCGTGATCCTAGGCGGGTTGGCCACCTACTTCGATCCCGACTGGTTCCCCCGCCTGCTGCAGGTCATGTCCGCTGACCCGAACCAAGCGGAGCGGGCGGCGCGCAATCACTACTTCGACGCCCTGGCGGTGCACTTCTACAGCCGCAGCGCCGACGCCCTCGACCACACCCAACGGGCGCGCTCCCTACTCGCCGCCCACGGCCTCAACAAGCCCATCTGGGTGACCGAGTCGGGGGTACCGGTGTGGAACGACTATCCCGGCCCCACCGAAGACCCCAAGAGCCCATACCGGGCTACCACCGAGGAGCAGGCCGCCTACGTCATCCAGGCCCACGCCTACGCCCTGTACTCCGGCGCCCAGGTGGTGTTCCACTTCCAGCTCCACGATGACTGCGGCAACGGCCCCACCGCCCGCGACGCCTACGGCCTCTACCGCAACGAGGCCTCCGCCGCCTGCTACCCTTCAGATGCCGCGCCCCGCCTCTCCCTTAAGGCCTACCGTACGGCGGTGGCCCAGTTTCGAGGCCTACAGCCTCTGTGGCGCCGGACGCCGGCCAACGATCGCGAGGAGATCGCCTTCTACCGGCCCCAGACCGGGCACCGCGTCACCGTTCTCTGGGCCACCCAGGGCCACGACGTGGACGCCCTCGTTCCCGCCTCCGGCACTGCTGCCAGTCTGGTGGACTTGCACGGGAACGTCACCACCGTTACCCCGCAGGGTGGCTTCTACTCCATCCGGCTTCCTCGGGCTACCAATCAGAACCTGCCCGGGTCAAGCGAGTACATGATCGGGGGCGCGCCGTACATCCTCATCGAGTCGGCCGGCCGGCTGCTCAGTCGCGAGTTGATCTACAACGGGCGGTTCGCCGCCGGCCTGGACGGCTGGCTCGACATGGGCAGCACCCCTCCCGCCTTGGGCACCTCCTGCCTGAGTGAGGGCAAGTGCCTGCTGCTGGGAAGTGACTTCGTGCCAGACGAGGATCCGGCCCTGGAGGGCGGCGGCAACTCCACTGCCTATCAGGAACTGCTGGTAGACGCGGGGATGGTGGAGCCTACTCTTCGCTTCTGGTACCGACTGGAGAGCGAGGAAACCAAACCAGGAGAGGACTGGTTCGAACTCCTAGTGGTAGACCTGGACGCGGCGGGCGGGCCCACGGCCACCTACCTCATCCAGCCTCGCACTACCTACCAGAGCTGCAAGTGGACCCACGCCAGTTTCGACCTCTCCCCTTGGCGCGGTCACAACATCCGGGTGGTATTCAACTTGTACCAGTCTTCGGGGGAGCGGCCCACCCTGGCCTACGTGGATAACGTAAGCCTGAACGAGCGCCTGATCAGCACCATCCTGCCTTTGGTAGGGAATAGGGGATAGGTTACAGGGGATAGGTTACAGGGAATAGGGGATAGGGGATAGGGAGCAGGCTGGGGGCAGTCCGTCTCTGGTCCGTGGCACGCCCCGTAGACCGACGATCCCCTCGTCGCCCCGCGGACCGACATGGATCATCTCCTCGCCCCGCGGTCGTTCCCCAATCTCCACAACCTATTCCCTATAACCTGTAACCTGTAACCTGTAACCTGTAACCTATAACCTACAACCTACCCAACGGGCAGCGCCCTGACGATCACCCTATGGGTGTTATTGTTGTACGGCCAGCAGGTGACCAGGGTGAGCATCTCCTGCCCGGTGGGGGCTATCCAGCGACCGTTCTCTCGGCGGACACTCAGCGGCATCCCCTTCTCTGGCAGAATCAGCACCTCGCTCACCTGGTAGGTGAACTCCCTGTCCCCGGAATAGACGTAGACCAGGTCCCCTACCTGGAGCGTCACCAACTCCCGGAACACCTCCCCCGCGATGTTGTGGTGTCCGGTCATGACCATGTTGTCCGGCTCGCCTGGCTTGGCGGAGGTGTAGTGCCAGCTGGCGGCGTAGTCAGCTACATCCCAGACGGCCAGCAGAGTCCCTTCAACTACCTCCTCGTGCCAGCCCACTTCCTGCACCGGCGTATCCACGTTGATGGCTGGGATCACCAGGCGCGTGGGCGGAGCCGGCTCCGGCGTGAACGTCGCAGTGGGCTCAGGAGTGGCTGTCGCGGTCGCAGTAGGCTGGCTCTCCTCTAGGCTCAGCATCGGCGCCGTCGCGGTAGCGGTGGCGGTCGGGGTCAAAGTCGCCCGGGTGGGCGAGAGAGCAACCGCAGTCGTCGCCGGCAGGCTCCGCATGGTAGAGCCGCCAGGTCCTTGGGCCCGAAGCGCGTTGGCCCGCGCCGCTGATCCGCCCACGCTGAAGACCACTCCCACGGCCAACAGGGTAAGGCCCACCCACACCGTGATACCTGCCCCGATGGCCAGACGGCGGAACTGCTTCTCGCCCTGACTGGCTTTCATGGATCTGCTACCCTAGGCATATTAGCGATTCTACGTACCGGCTATGTGGTCAGCAAGAGCCATGCCAGCGGCAGCTGCGCTGACCACGTGCTGGCCCCATCTGACTTCGCCTCCCGTGCCGATTGGAACCGGGGCGCCCCGCCATACGCCACCACCAACTCTGTCCTGGGTCTGCGCCGGTGTCTATGCCCCAGACGTACGCCACCCAGGGCCCCGTTGGCGATCCGGCCAAGGGCGCATCTCGTTCCCGGCAGCCTGTGCCCGAGCCGGCCCCAGCCGTCATGCCGAAGTCGGGGCCTGCATCTCGCCCCAAGGCCGGAATGTGCCGCTGCCTCAGGCGGTTGACCTCACCGCCACTGCAACCTATGATGATGCTGCTTGGTGCCCGCCCACGCGCCCGACCGGGCCTCGGTACCTGTGGTTATCCCGTGCGACGCTTTCGGAGGCACCGCCCATCACCCTGCCTCAGCCCCCAGCGGGGGAGTAGCAGGTTCGGAGTGAGAGTGCCGTGTTCCCACTCAGGGACAGCGCCCGGTCACGCGGGACGCCTGTAGTCAACTATCTGATCATACTCGCGAACCTGCTGGTCTTCGCTTATGAGGCCCTGTTGAGCCCCCGGGCGCAGGAGGCGTTCATCTTCTCCTACGGCTTCATACCTCGGGAGTTCTTCTCCGATCCGTTCTCGCCCCAGGCGCTCAGCATCTTCACCTCCATGTTCGTCCATGGCGGCTGGTTCCACGTCATCAGTAACATGTGGGCGCTCTACATCTTCGGCGACAACATCGAGGGGCGCCTGGGGCATTCGCGCTACCTGTTCTTCTACCTGGTCTCGGGCGCGGCCGCAGCCCTTACCCATGGAGCTCTATCTCCCGGGTCTGACATCCCCACCGTGGGTGCCAGTGGTGCGGTGGCCGGCGTCATGGGCGCATATATCCTTGCCTTCCCGCACTCGCGCATCATAACCCTCGTTCCCATCTTCTTCATCCCTTGGTTCATCGAGGTCCCTGCCCTGCTCTTCATCGGCGTCTGGGTGTTCTCCCAGCTCTTCAGCGGTGTCCTTTCCCTCGCCGCCGGCGTCGATGCTTTCGCGCCGGTCGCGTGGTGGGCCCACGTCGGCGGCTTCGCCGCCGGGCTCGGCCTGGTACTGCTTCTGACCGGCGGACAGCCGCGCCCGAGAAGGGCTTAGGGTCGCATGCGGTCGCCGGGGACCTGTGCTCGGCCGATCGGTCTCCCAGATGGGGCCGGAGGAACCCTTACGCCAGGATAGGAAGCTAAGCCCATGGATCTGTCCACCATACTGCTCATATTCCTCCTATTCACCTCCCTGCAGCCCATAGTCCGGCGCTGGATGCTCGATGCTAGCCGCGCCCGGCTCATCCGCCGTCTCCAAGACAGCCGAGGCAGCCGCGTCATTGCCCTGGTTCACCGCCAGGAGACCATCAGCCTCCTGGGGTTGCCCCTGGCGCGCTACATTGACATAGAGGATTCCGAGGCCGTCCTCCGCGCCATCCGGCTCACCGAACCGGACACTCGCATTGACCTCATCCTGCACACGCCGGGGGGCCTGGTCTTGGCTGCAGAGCAGATCGCCAGTGCCCTGTGCCGGCACAAGGCCAAGGTCACGGTGATCGTCCCGCACTACGCCATGTCCGGTGGGACCCTCATCGCCCTGGCGGCCGACGAGATCGTCATGGACGAGAACGCGGTCCTGGGCCCGGTAGATCCGCAGGTAGGTGGGTATCCGGCAGTGTCCGTGCTCAAGGTGGTGCGGCAGAAGCCCATTGCCGACATCAGCGATGAGACCCTAATCCTGGCCGATACTGCCGCGAAGGCTGTCGGGCAGGTTCGGCACACTGTGAAGCAGCTGGTGATGCAGAACCAGCCCGAGGAGCAGGCCGAGCGCCTGGCAGATCTGCTCTCCTCAGGCACTTGGACCCACGACTACCCCATCAGTGTGTCAGAGCTGCGGGCTCTCGGCCTCCCCGTCTCCACGGACGTTCCCCGAGAGGTGTACGCTCTCATGAACCTTTTCCCTCAGGCTCGGCAGCAGCGGCCGTCGGTGGAGTTCATACCCTCTCCCTCCCGGCGCCGGGAGAACGGCGAGCGGCCCCAGCACAGGGAATAGGTTGCAGGGACTAGGTTATAGGGGATAGGTTGGAGGAGATGAGCAGTTGGTGTGTACGCCGCCAATGCCTGGCTGCAGACGCAACCGCAACCTTTGACCGGTATCCTCCATCCCCTGTAACCTGTAGCCGGTAACCTGCAACCTCTGGAGGGCTTATGGACGAGGTGAGAGTGGGAGTCGTCGGCGCTGGCATCATGGGCCGACTGCACTCCCGCATAGTGAGCGAGCATCCGCGGGCCCGGATGGTGGGCGTCTGCGATACCAATCGCATACGCGCCGATGAGTTGGCGGCGCAGCACTCCGTCCCCGCGTGCACGGATATCGCCGATCTGCTGGCCATGCCTCTGGACGCCGTCATTGTCGCCGTGCCTGACTTCGCTCACTTCCAGCCCGTCATGGCGGCCTTGGAAGCGGGCAAGCACGTGCTGGTGGAGAAGCCCCTCACCACCGACGTGGCCGAGGGGGAGAAGATCGCCGCCAAGGTGGCCGAGACGGGCCTGATCTTCTCCGTCAACTACAGCAACCGCTGGATCTCAGCCTACGCCCAGGCCAAACAGGCGATAGATAGCGGGCAGGTGGGTGACATTCTTTGGGCGTACGCCCGCAAGAACGACACTATCAGCGTCGCCACCGATATGCTCTCCTGGTCCGCCGCCAGCAGCCCAGCATGGTTTCTCTCCTCCCACGACATAGACTACGTGCGCTGGTGCATGGGCTGCGAGGCGGTGGAAGTGTTCGCCACCGGCCAGCGCCGGGTGCTCTCGGCGCTCGGCATAGACACCTATGACGGCATTCAGGCCCTGGTGCGTTTCGAGACCGGCGCCGGCGCCATCTTCGAGTCCGGCTGGGTCTACCCCAACTCCTTCCCCACCACTGTGGACTCGATGATCGAGCTGGTGGGCTCGGATGGAGTGATACACATGGACCGCACCAGGGAGACGCTGTCAGTGGCCCACGCCAAGGGCTACCAGTACCCCAAGTCCAGCATGACGCTAGAGGTGGCGGGCCGGCTCGAAGGGGCGCTGCCCACGTCTGTGGGCCAGTACCTGGACGCAGTCCTTCAGGGCCGGCAACCTGCCGTGACCGTCCAGGATGGCCTGGAAGTGACCCGCATCGTGGCGGCCATCCACCAGTCCCTGGAGAGCGGAAGGCCGGCCAAGATCACCCGCTAGGCTCGGGCGGGCGCCGGGCTCCCCGGGCCGGTAAGAGGGCAGGAGGGGCGCATGTTCCGCCGCTGGACGGCCGTTCGGGTGGTGGTGCTAGCCGCCCTCATGGGGGTGACGACGGTGCTGACGCTGCTGGTGCGCGTGCCCATCGCCCCCACCCGCGGTTACATCCACTTGGGCGACGTGGGCGTCTACTTCGCCGCCTTCACCTTCGGGCCAGTCATGGGCTTACTGGCAGGAGGCTTGGGTACGGCCATGGCCGACGTGCTCGGGTGCTACGCCCACTGGGCGCCACTCACCCTCGTGTTCCACGGGGTGCAGGGGGGCGTAGCCGGGTACCTCGGTTACCGCGCCACCACTGCCCGCCAGGCTCTGGCGTGGGCCGTCGGCTCGCTCATCATGGTCGGGGGCTACTTCCTGGCCGAGGTGGTCCTGTATGGGGTAGGAGCAGCTCTGGTGGAGATTCCAGGCAACGCCGTGCAAGCCCTGGCCGGTGGGCTGGTGGCCATCCCGCTTTCGGCAGCCCTACGGCAAGCCTGGCCTCCGGTGGAGACTCTCGGGCTGGTCCGGCCATGGGAGGAGCGAAGGTAGTGGCTAGTGGTGAGTAGTGAGTGAGTAGTGGGTTGCGTCGTCCCAGCTTCGCCCGGGTAGGGCGATCTCCACTATCCACCGTCCTTAGGAGGAATGCTGATCGGAACTGACCCTCTGGTCGTTGTCCAAGACCTCTACTACGCCTATCCCCCCCTGGTGCCGGGAGATGCAAGCGTCGAAGCGCTCCGGGGGGTGAGCTTCTCCGTTGTCCGGGGGGAGATGCTGGCCATCCTGGGGCCTTCAGGCGCTGGAAAAAGCACCCTGTGCCTGGCGCTGTGCGCCGTGGTCCCTCACAGCACCGGGGGAGTCTTCGGCGGCCAGGTCCTGGTCTGCCACCAAGACACCAGGCAATCCACCCCCGCCCAGCTCTCCACCCGGGTGGGGGTGGTCTTCCAGGACCCGGAGAGCCAGCTCTTCGCCACCGTGGTCGAGGACGAGGTCGCCTTCGGCCTGGAGAGCCAGGGCATGCCCAGGGAGGAGATGGTGGCCCGGGTGGATTGGGCTCTGGGGCTGGTGGGTATGAGAGACCACCGTCTGCGAAACCCTGCTCTGCTCTCCGGCGGCCAGAAGCAGCGCGTCGCCATCGCTGCTGCCATCGCCACCAAGCCGGACTTGCTCATACTGGATGAACCCACCGCCAGCCTGGATCCCGTAGGCTCCCAGGAGGTGGTGCAGGCACTCTCCGACCTCCTCACCGAGACCGACTGCGCCGTCGTGATGGCGACTCAGGACGCGGAGTTGGCCGCCCGCTTTGCCCATCGCGTTCTGCTCCTCGACCAGGGTAAGATCACCTACGACGGTCCGGCGAGCGAGGTCCTTAGCTCGCCGGACCTCCTGGCCGCTCACGCCCTCTACCCTCCCCCACTGGCAGAGCTGGCTGCGTACCTCAGCAAGCATGGCTTCGAGGCCGACTTCCTCGATCTGGAATCAGCCGAAGCGCGCCTTCGCTCCGGCCTGCTCCAGGAGAACTCGTGCCTGGGCTCGTAGAAGTCGAGAACCTGCACCACTCCTTCCCCGACGGGTGGGATGCGCTGAACGGCGTCAGTCTGCGCCTGGACGCCGGCGAGTATGTCGCCCTGATTGGGCCTAACGGGTCGGGTAAGACGACGCTAGCCAAGCACCTCAACGGCCTGCTCAAGCCTACCTCCGGGCGGGTGGTGGTCGCTGGCATGGACACGCGTCAGGTCCAGGTGTCCACCCTGGCCCGCACCGTGGGCTACGTGTTCCAGAACCCGGATCATCAGATCTTCTGTGCCACGGTGCGGGAGGAGCTGAGCTTCGGCCCCTCGGCCCTGCAGGTGCCACCAGAAGAGGCAGCCGATCGGGTGCAGCAGGAGATGCGGGCCTTTGGCCTGATGGACGTGGCTGAGCGCCCACCGGCGGTGCTTTCTCCCGGGCTGCGCCGCCGGGTGGCCCTGGCCTCCGTGCTCACCACTCGCCCGCGCCTCTTGATCCTCGATGAGCCCGGGGTGGGCCTGGACGCCCGCGAGCAGGAGGAGGTCTTCGCTCGACTAGCTGCCTACAACACAGAAGGGAACGCCGTTCTGCTCATTTCCCACGATATGCGCGCGGTAGCTCAGCAGGCTCGCCGCTGTTTGCTCCTGGCCGAGGGCCGGGTGGTGGCCGACGGCCATCCGTCATCGGTGCTATACGACTCGAAAGCGCTGGCCGAGGCGGGCATGCAGCCGCCCACCATGAGCCGGCTGGCCCAGGCCACCGCCGATCTCGGTCTGCCCGCCAGACTCCTGAGCCCACAGGAGTTCGGCCGGGCCTACCTGGAACTCCTGGCGGCCTCCCGATGAACGGGCTGGAACTGCACGTGCCGGGCGACTCCTGGTTGCACCGCGCCGACCCACGCCTGAAGCTGGGCCTGGCTCTGTTGGGCGCCGCCCTGCTCTTCGCCTACAACAACCTGTGGATCCTGATCCTGGCCCTGCTGGCCGTGCTGGTGGTGCTGCGAAGCGCCGCCGTACCCGGAAGCAGGCTGGCCGAGGTCGGCCGCTTGATGCTTCCCATCGCCATCCTCATACCGTTCCTGTGGCCGGTGTTCGACCAGGCCGGGCCCCTGTGGTTCGCCGTGGGCGGCATACGCGTCACCGGTTGGGCAGTGGCCCAGGGCTTCGCCACCGCGGTGCGCATTGTGGCCCTGGCCTTCGTCTCCGCCACCGTGGTGCTCACCACCGACATGCGGGCGCTCTTGCGCGCCTTGGTCCGTCTGGGCATGCCCTACGAAGCTGCCCTGGCCGTTACCATCGGCCTCAGCTACGTCCCCCGCATCCGGCGCACCTACGAGCAGGTCACGGAGGCGCAGATGGCCCGCGGTTTCGACTTGGCAGCGGGTGGGTTCATCCGCCGGGCTCAAGCTCGAGTGCCCATCCTGGTGGCTTCTCTGGTGAGCACTTTCCGCTCCGCTGACACCCTGGCCCGCACCCTGGAGTGTCGCGGGTTCGGCCTCCGCGAGGTGCCTCGGTCGGCCCTGTATGAGATCTACTGGCGACCGGCCGATTCCGCCCTCGCTGCCGCGGCCCTGGCCCTGGCCACAGTGGCGCTACTGCTCCGTTTCGTCCTCGGCCTGGGCTCTCATCCCGTCTTTCTGCTTTGAGTGCAGCCCTCACCATCAAGGGCAAAAGGACTCACGCCGCGATCTCGCTCTGGTCGTTGGTTCGCTACGCCGCTCACGCGCGTCCGCGTGGAGGCGCGGGAGTGCGCCCGAGACTCCCGGAACTGGATACTGCGAAGCCACCCCCACGGTCGGCCATGGGGGCAGGACGATGGCGTCTCGGCAGGTTCCACTCGTGGGGAGTCGGCGACCCCAGGAGGGGTAACCACTTGGGCCCACGGCGCGCGTGGGCGGCGCACTCCTCCTCGGGGGGTGCTGAGCGCAGCCTAGGGTCTGAGCGGCGGTCCTGGTCGCAATCCATCCCCCCGGATCCTGAGCTGCTCCATCCTGTCTCGCGCCCGCGGGACGGGACCCTTTGCTCCGCCCCAACGAGGGTGCTATCATCGGCTCGCCGTGGAAGAACCTGCGCTCTGGGCAACCGTCAAACTCCTCGCGCCCTCGCTGATCCTGCTCGCCACCGCCGCTTCGGTGGCCGTGCTGTTGAGGGGCGCCCAGGTGCAAGCGGGGTGCCCCAGGGCGGCTGCCGTGCTTGGGCTGCTCGCGGCCTCGCTCATCGCCAGCCTCCAGCTTGGCGCCACCGCCCGCCTGGCCTCGCTACCCTTGGGTGCCGTCTCTGCTCCCATGATCGAGCTCCGTCAGACCGCCCTCTCCCTTAGTTGGCTGCAGCTTCTCCTGTTCAGCTCCGCCGCGCTGATCCTGGCCTCGCCGCATGGCTCGCTGCCGGCCCTGCTCCTCCTGCTGGCAGTAGCCGCTCCCTCCCTGCTGGCGGGGAGCTTCCCAGCCGTGTGTCTGTTCTGGTTCACCACCGAGATCGCTCTGGCCCTGTACCGAGCGGCAACCCGGGCCAAGCCAGGCCATGCCTTCGCCGCGGCGGGCGCCTTGCTCCCCCCGGTGCTGGGCACGGCCGCGGTCCTGGCAGCCTTCCACGCCAGCGCCTCGGATGAGGCCCTAGTGCTGAGCCTGGGCTCCCTGCGCGGGCCCTCCTGGCTCCTCCTCGTCGCCGCCGTCGCCCTCCGCCTGCGGCCCTGGTCTCCCGCTGGTCCCCTGGCTTCCTACGGAGCGTCCCAGGAGTCGGCGAGAACCGGTGCCGTAGCAGCGCTGCTGGTGGCGGGAACCACCGGCTTCTTCACCCTAAGCCGCCTCGACATGACGCCCCGGCCGGGGCAGCCCCCTCAGTCGGTGGTGCTGGTGCTGCTCGTGCTCAGCGTGGGCACAGCTGCCCTGGCCTGGGCTCACCGGCGCGCCTGGCCAGGCGTGGTGCTGTGGAGCACGGGCGCGCTCCTCACCACGACTCTCTTGCCGGCCACCCTTGCCTTCCCCCCGGCGGCATGGGTAGGTCCAGCTGCGGCGCACATCCTGGCCGCCCTAGTCGCCTGCACAACCGTGAGCCTTCTCCCGTGGCCCCCGTGGTCGCCTCGTAAGCTCCCTGGGCTGGTGATGGCTGTGGTGGGGTTCTCTCTCCTTCCCTGGCCGGTGTTCCCCTACGGCCGTGCCGTCACCTGGGGGCTGGACCTTCTGGCCGGCTTCAGACCGGCAGGAGCGGTCCTCCTCGCCCTGACGGCGGGCCTGCCTGCCGCGGCCCTGCTGGCCGGCCAGCGCGGACGAAGGCACCTGGTGGGGAACTCGAGGGCCGATGCTGCCACCACTCTGGTCGGCCTTCTGGTGGTCGGCGTTTCAGCGGCGCTCGTTCTCGGCGCCGGCTCCCAGAACTCGGCCCAAGCACTCTTCGCCGGCGACCACCCTTCACCAGGAGTGCTGGCCCTAGCACTCCTGGGGGCGTCTCTCGGCCTGCTGCTGACCGTGGCCGACAGGGCCGGCATCCTTGCCCCTCTCGACACTGAATTGCTGACCCGCCCGCGTCCGACCGCCCCGGCCTGGGTCAGGGATGCCCCAGGTGCCATATCCGGGGGTGTGGAACTGGTCTTCCGCTTCCTGGAGGGGGAGACACCGCTCACCTGGACCGTCCTGATCGGCACCGCCATACTCATTCTGGCCGCAGGCTGAGGGAGGCGTTCCATGCCGTTCTTGCCCGTCCCGGAGGGAATCGGCCAACTGGCTCTCTCCGTCTCATCGCAGGTGGTTGTCGTGGCTGTCGCCGCAGCGGGGCTAGCCCTAGTGCTGACCCGCTCCGAGGCTATCCTGGTGTTGGCTCTGCTCACCTCGTACATAGCGACGGCTGTCCTGCTGGCATCGCAGGCAGCACCCGAACTGGCGTTCGTCATGATACTGATCGGGATCTTCGTGGCGCTGATAATGCAGCTGACAGCGGCAGAGAGACGTGCGGCCCAAACGGCGGCCCATCGGGATCCGGCGACCATCGGCCTGCGAGTGTTGGCAACGCTGCTGATCGTGTGGTTCAGCCTCTCGATAGGCGTGCTGCGGCTGCCCCTCCAACCGCAGCAGTTCACCGCTGTCTGGCTTGTGGCCAGTGCCACCGCTGCGCTCCTGACCACCACGGACGCCTTCAGGGTGGGCATAGCTCTGCTGATGCTGACTGCCTCGAGCCTGCTCTACTACGCCACCAGCACTAGCGAAACCAGCCTCCTGGTTTTGGGCCTGGTGGCCGGTTCTGCCTTCGCCATCTCCCTCGCCGCCTCTCACCTGGCACTGGAAGCAGGCCAGTGAGCCAGACGCCCGGACTTCTGTCGCTCCTGGTGGCTCCCGCGATCGCCGGAGGTCTGGTGTACTTCCTCCGCATGTGGCGCCGCCTTCCTCACCTGGCTGCTGCCGCCGCCGCCGCCGGCACTGCCTACTTCGTGCGGGCCGCCAGCGTCGGTCTCAGCGATCAGGTACTAGGCAGACCACTCGTCCTGGACGCGCCGGCGAAGCATGTGATCCTCATCTCGCTCGCTGCCGTGGCCCTGAGCAACCTCGCTCTTCTCTCCCGAGCCACCACCACCGTCTTCCCCAGCACCTCCCTGGGGCTGGCTTCGCTAGTCGGGGCGGCCGTCACCCTAGATAACCTGACACTGGCCTCGCTGTGCCTGCTCATCGGTGGGGTGGCCTCCACGCTTTCCTGGGAGAGCCGAGGAAGGGCCAGCGGGCACCTGCAGTATCTGGTGGCCGTCACGATCGGCTCTCTCTTGCTGGCCCTGGCGGCCAGCGTCATGGAGGTGGCTCCGGACGAACCCTCGCGAACTGGGTCGGTGGCGCTTCAGCTCGGGATGGGGCTGCTTCTGGGTCTGGTGCCGGTAGGCCTCTGGAAAGGCACCCTAGGACGCGACTCGGCTTCGCTAGCTACCTCGGTGGTAGGGCTAGTCCTGGCCCCGGCAGCGATCGTCTTGTTCTGGCGCTTCACCTCCCGCCATCACTGGCTCATTGGGGCCACCCTTCTCCCTGAGCTGCTGCGAGTGAGCACCCTGGTCACGGTGGCGTTCTTCTCCCTGCGAGCCGCGGTCACCCCGTCGCCCCGCGTGTTCGTGGCTGCCGCCTCGCAATCCCAGTTCGCCCTGGTACTGCTGGTACTTCTGCCCTCCCTGGGCTCCTCCGCTCTTCTCCCCCTCACTTCGGAGTGGCTGCTGGCCCGGGTAGTGCCCGTGCTCTTGTTCGCCGTCTCTGCCGCGCTGCTGACTCGTTCGCCGCGCCCGGCCACCAGGGTGCTCTTCGCCTTCTCGGCGGTGAGCCTGATGGGGCTTCCGGGGACACCCTTGTTTCCCGCTTACCTAGCCGGTCTGCTCGCTCTGCCCCAGCGGGGGTTGGATGCTGCCATCCTGCTGTTCGTCGCCGGAACGGCCATCGGATCGCTTCGCCTGGCTGCCCTTCGCTCAGCAGAGGAGACGACCCCTGGCTCGCCGGACGAGGCCACCTTCATCGCCCTGGGGCTGGCGCTCCTGTCCCTAGCGCTTGGCCTCAACCCCACCCTTCTGCGAGGCTACCTCACCTGATCCGGTGGTAGAACGCAAATGACGCCGACGGTGGGCTGGTTCGCGCGGATCTCCTTCTGATTTTCCCTCTTTGATCAGCGCGAATCAGCGGCCGTCAGCGCCATCTGCGTCCTATCGTCTGCGACGACTCAGGGCCCCATGCCGGGAAGGCCTCCCATCGTCTCACCTGGCTTCTGCATGAGCATGCCCATGCGCATGCGGGCCAGCACGGTGAGCGACGGATCGCTGCTCAGCCCCGATGCCGTCTCAAATTCCTCGATCGCCTTGCCCGTCTCGCCCTGGAGCTCGTAGACGCTGGCCATGGCGAAGTGAGCCATGGCGGAGCCGTCGTCCGCCTCTAGGGCGGCCACTGCCTCAGCCTCGGCCCTCTCCAGGGCCCACTCCGCGCCACCCAGCGCCACCCGGTAGTAGACCAGCGACAGGCTGGAGTGGTAGTCAGCAGGAGCCGGCGACAGACGCATGGCCTCCTCGAACTGCTCCCGCGCCTCCTCAGTCCGCCCCAGCTGCTCGTACACCACGCCCAGATGCAGGCGAGCCCCAACATCGCCCGGGTTCAGGGCTACGGCCGCCTCGTACCGGTCCACTGCTCCCTCGAAATCGCCACTTAGCAGGCTGGATTCGCCCTCGGCGAGCAGGGCGCTGAATGCCTGTTCCTCAGGAGAGGGAGCCAGAAAGCGGTTGTAGGCCACCAGGCCCACCAGCAGCAGAGAAAACACCACGATCGCACGCAGCGACCAACGCCGCAGGGCCTCCTGCCGCTGCGCCGCGAGCGCCCGGTCCAGGTACCACCACCAATGATCCTCCGGCGGGTTCTCGGCGCGGCGAGCCTCCGCCAGACGTCCGGCCCCTACTTCGCGCATAAGCCGCCGAGCACTGCTTCGCGTCAGGTTCTGTACCGTCTCCAGCCGAGTACGCTCCGGCTTGAGGTCTACTCCATACTCGGTTTCCAGACGGGGGATGGCCTCGTAAATGGTGTCCAGCGTCCGGAGGAACTCCAGGGCATGCTGGGGACCTGCACCCCGCAGATTCGCTACCGCCAACTCTGCCGTTCTCAGCACCGCGCGCAGATCTTCTGCGTTACGGATGCCGCTCTCGACCACCAGCTCCTCCGCCAACATCGCCACCTCTCCGGCGGGGCAGGTGCCTAGAGGCTGACGGGCTCCCCCCGGCGCGCGCTTTCCACCGCAGCAGCGATCACTCTAGTCACCTGCAGACCGTCCTCACCAGTGACCAGTGGCTCTTTGTCCTCGATTATACACCGCGCGAAGTGCCTTATGCTCTCCACGGCGAAGCCCATCTGCTGCCCATGGATCTCGGGAGACACCAGCACGTCCGGATAGGTGGCTTCGGAGGGGGTGTACTTCTGCAGCACCCGGTGATGGCTGCAGTCCACGTACAGGGCGCCTCTGTCCCCCACGATCTCGCATTTGAGGTCAATGATGCTAGGGGTGTTGTTGGGCACTATCCAGCAGTTCTCTACCGCCGCCACTGCACCACCCCGGAACTCCAGGGTAGTCTGGTAGAAGTCGGGCGTGTCCACGCCCTTCTCCTTGAGCACGCGCGACCGGGCCACCGAGTACACCTTCTCGGGCACGTCGTCTAGCATCCACATGATAGTGTCAATGCAGTGGCTGCCGATGAACCACAGGACCGAAGACCTGGCGGCCCAGCTGAGCATGTCGGTCGGCACCCACATCTGATCGTTGAGCCTGTAGCTAACCAGCTGAGGCGTTCCGATCTCGCCCTGCTCGATGGCTCGTTTGGCCTTGTAGAAGGGCGGGTTCCAGCGATTGTGGAAGTCCACCATGAGTTTCTTGCCGGCACGCTTGGAGGCAGCGATGATGCGCTCGCACTCGGCCACCGATTGAGCCATGGGCTTCTCCAAGAGCACGTGCTTCCCGGCCTCGAAGGCGTCGGTGGCGATGCCTGTGTGGGTGTGATCGGGAGTGACCACACTGACCGCGTGAATGTCCTCCCGGTCGAGCAGTTCACGGTAGTCGCGGTAGTAAGCAGCACCATCCCGGTCCGCCACTTCGCGCCCTCGCGCCTCGTCCAGGTCGCTTACCGCGACCAGCCTGACCCCCGGAAAGGCAGAGTACACACGCGCGTGCATCTCGCCCCAGGTCCCCACGCCGATGACCCCGAAGCCGATCTCATTCACCTGTTCCCCCTGTGAGCCCTAGCGAGCAGGCTGTTCCACGCTTCCAGCCATGCTGCTGGTGTGCGCTAACTCTAGGCCGTACGCCGGTGGCCAGATGGAGAACCACGCCTTGCCGATCAGTTCTTCCTGCCTGACCGGCCCGAAGTTGCGCGAGTCGTTGCTGTTGTTGCGGTTGTCCCCCAGAACCAGGTACTCGCCTGGCCGGAGCACGGTGGGGCCCCAGTCGCCCAGGCCATGCTCGGGAGCCAGGTAGGGCTCCATCAATCTGGCCCCATTTATGTAGACTTCGCCGTTGCGGATGGCAACCTCTTCCCCCGGCAGGCCTACGACGCGCTTGATGAGGGCCCTTCCGTTATCTTGGGGGGAGGGAAACACCACGATGTCGCCGCGGCTAGGCAGGCCCAACCGATAGGCCAGCTTGTTGACCATCAGGTACTGGCCGTCGTGGAGGGTGGGCTCCATGCTATGCCCGTCCACCCGTGTGTTCTGCAGAGCGGAGCGTACGGCCACAAAGAGCACCAGCGCCAGAAGGATGGTTTCCAGCACATCGCGCATGAAGCGCCCGGCTGAGGAACCGTCCGCGGAGGCGGACCCCGAGTCTGCTACTCCTCCTGCTCGTCCTCCGGCATCCGGCGTCGCCTCAGCTCCTCGTACACCCGGCCCACGCTGGTCCGAAAGGCTCTCTCGGTCCGTTTCCGCCATCTCTCGTCGACCTCAAACTCGTCCAGAAGATGCAGCATGCGGGTAGCCGTTTCCGCCCTGCTGCGTCCTTCTGCCAACAGTTCGCTCACCCCTTCGCGCAACCTGAGCAGGAAGTCCTCCTGCCGGTCCACCAACTCCATGCCCCCTACTGGCCCGTGACCTGGCACAATCAGGCGGGGAGCCAGGCCGCGAATGGCTTTCAACGCCGAGAGCCAGTCGCTGGAGTTGCCCTGGCCGATGAAAGGGGGCATCTCGTTCACCACCACGTCTCCGGCAAACAGCACACCCGCGTCCTCGACTAGCATGGCGCTGCTGGGAGGGCTGTGCCCACCCAGCCTGAGCATGCGAAGGGTGCGTCCTCCTTTGTACAGCGTCAGGTCCTGGTCGAAAGTGATCTCCGGAGGGACCACCTCGAAGTCGGCCAACTCCTCCACCACGTGTGGGGCCCAGTCGCGGAAGGCATCGAGGACGCGCTCCCGCATGGTAGGGGTAAACCGATCCAGCCCCCGGAAGGCTCGTTCATTGGCGATCGAGGGGGCGTCGAAGCGAGCGCTGCCGATGGCGTGGTTGGGGTGGTTGTCGGTGAGGAACAGGTAACGGATGTCTGTGCCCCCTACCTCGCGCAGCTGCTCCGCCCAGGACTCTGCTTCTGAAGGGACGATAGGGGCATCGACCAACACCGACCCCTCATAGGTCAGCACACAGCCCACATTGGCGCCGTAGTATTCGTCGGCAACATAGACGTCTTCTGCAATCTCGCGCATGCCCAAACGCTCACTACCTCGGGTGTCGCCGTCGCTTCCCGCTCTCCCTGCTAGCGCGCTCGACCGTGCCCGGTGCCCGCCGGCGCGGCACACTCACACGGGCACTGCGGGGCAAGAAGCCGGGACGGAGGTCTTGGCTCCAGACCTCCCGGGTTCGGGGAGGGATCCTCGCACCAATGCACCTTCCGCGCGGGCGCTGGTCCCCGGCGCCGGCCACAGCTATCACGCCTGCGGCTGCCCGGAGGCAACCACCACCGCCGGCAGCCTTTCGATTCTACATCCCTGCCGACGAAATGGAAAGGAAGATTGAGTGCCGGGAACAGATCCGACTCGAGGCTGCAGGCGCGAGCGACCAGCTCCCCATAGGGCGCAGCTTCACCACGTGCGATACCCGAAGCCCTTACCTATCCACCCGGGCGGGGCAACTCCAGTGGCCACAGCGACATCTGCTTGTGCTGAACTGGACGACCGAGCCGGTATGTCCGGCCGAAAGCGCCAGAACGAGATCAACTACCTGGCGATGTCCGCCTTCTGTATCGACCCCGACCTGTCTATCGAGGAGTTCGAGCATGAGCACGCGGGTTACTTCCGCCACGCCACTGGCAGGCTAACCTCCGAAGGCGGCCCCTACGTGCTCGCCAAGTGAGGCATGCCTCCGCGATACTGGAGAACGAGCTCAACCCGCCGGCGCGACGCTCCCCCAGCCCAAGCCTGCCCCGTGTCCCGCCCAAACGTCCTGCGTACTGCATTTGCCGTCTGGGCCAGGATAGACAGGGCTATGCATGCAAGGGCCTGCGCCGGCTGCGGTCCAGAGGGCAAAGACAAAGCCCCTGGCGGAGCCCCTCGCCATGCCAACCGCTCCCTCCTACCGCGTTCTAATGTTTCCGGCCCCTCTTTCTAACGATTTCCTGCCATACTGCAGTCATACCAGGCACGACACAGGAGGCTGGCATATCGAAGACACACCAATGCTCTGCCGGTCACCATGGAAGCGATCTTCGGAGGCATGAGCGGACACGTCCAGGAATACCGTAGCTAGAGCTCAAGTCACTGTTACCCAGACTGCTAGCCAGATCGGCGGGGGCAAGGACTATCAGGCTCCCGCATCCCCCTACACACCTCGAACACCCCCTCTGGAGAAGGCCCCGCCGGGCGGACGGGGCCTTCTTCGTCTGTGTGCGGTGCGCCAGATGCCCTCAGATGCCGTGTGAAAGCAGCTGGCTCAGGCTGCACTCACCCTGACGGCCCCGCCAACGAACCTACACGCGACGTGTCATCAAGCCGCGCTATCGTATCTACCACCACAATCACGCCAGGGCAGTGGTAGTTGATCGCCGCAACCTACGAGGCCAACCGCGAGACTCGGATGTGCGCCACCGGCGTGCCCGAGACCACGGCTGCCATTCCTGGCTCCCAGAGGTTGCCCAACGGCGACCCGGTGACTATCGGCGAGAGCTATGTGCTCGTAGGCTGTTCCTCACTGGTCTGATCGAAGAGGTGGAGCTGCTCGTCAGGGCGCTCGCCCCGGTGGAGCTCAGGGCCATCTCCGACGCCAGCAGTCCGGGCAAGTGTAAGCCAAGCACATTCGTTCTGAATCCTTCCACCTTCCCCTGATACGACAGCGACATTGATCAGCGAGGTCGCCAACCGCTCCGCGTACTGTCTTGGCTTGGTCGGCCGCAATTTCCCCCAACTGGACGGGAGCAACGATGGTCGGTCATGTGAGAGCCTGCGCCAGTGAAGGTGCCAGACCCTGACCGCTCGGGCGCTACCAGCGAGCCAGCCGTGGCGTCCGCGGTGAGCGGCCGGCGAGACGCAGTTAGCCTCTTCCCCTTCGTGCCTCCCACCCCTCACACGCCACTCCCCACGGGCAGCGAACGGTCACCCGGTCCCCAGGCCTTGTCACCCCGATGACGCTGGGCTATACTCCGGCCGAGCGCGACACACAACCAAGGTTGAAGGTAGCCAGGAGTAGCACAATGGTCGGGTTCGTTGGTAATATCGAAGAACTAACCCTGAATAACGACAACTTCCGCAAGGTCCTCTTCACGGGGCCCAAGAGCCAGCTGGTAGTCATGAGCCTGGAACCGGGCGAGAACATCGGCATGGAGACCCATCCCGACGTCGATCAGTTCATCAGGATCGAGGAAGGTGAAGGTAAGGCGATCCTCAACGGGGAAGAGTCGAAGCTGGAGGATGACTTCGCTGTCGTCATCCCCGCGGGGACGGAGCACGACATTGTGAACACCTCCCAACGGAAGAAGCTGAAGCTCTATACCGTCTACTCGCCGCCAGAGCACGCTGACGGCACGGTGCACAAGACGAAAGAGGAAGCGGAAAGAAGCCACCATCACTAGCCGGTGATCGGCACGGCCGACAGACAATAGCCACGGGAGCGGGGATTCGCCTCCCCGCTCTCTGCGTCCGGAACCTGCCGCACCGCCGGACCCGGGTGTTACCCCGCAAGCCGGGCGCCGCTCTCATTCCGGCGTCCCGCCACCGCTCGCGCGATCGGCCTCACCGGCCCCGTCCACTCCCACCACCTCCAAGCGCGCCGTGCCTTTCTCTCTTGCTTCGGCGGCCTGTGGCCCGGCTCAGACTCCGGCACCGGCGCGCGCTCCAGGCCTCCTACCGACGCCGCTGCCGCCTGGGCGCTCGCGCAGCTCGACCGGGACGACGGCGCCCGGCCCGATGGTCCTGCCCTCGTGGTTCCGGGAGCATAGCGTCGTCGGTTGCTTGACGACCCGGCCGCTCCCTGGTCAGCCGATGGCAAAGACTCTAGTATAGGGGCAAGTGCCTGGGTGCTCGGCACGAGGTTCACTAGGATAGGCAGCAGCAAGGTTAGCTCGGATCACACCGTGTCTCTTGCCGTTAGGAGGTCAGATTGGAGCGTCGCCACGGTGGTGAGCAACTCGAACCGGAGCTAGCTGCGGCGCGTCGCAGGATCGCCGAGCTAGAAGCAGTGCAGTCTGAACTCGAGGGCACTGCCCGCACGCTGCAGCACCGCGTAGACCAGTCCCGGGCGCAGTTCCTGGGCATGCCCTCGCCCGTCTACGCCTGGCAGGTACAAGGAAGAGACCTGATCCTGGTTGACTACAACGACGCGGCCCATCGCGTCACCCATGGTAGTGTGGCCCAACTGGTGGGCGCGAGGGCCAGCGCGTTGTACCGCGATGAGCCGAGCATCCTCGCCGACATGTGGCGGTGCTACGAGGACAAGCACAGCTTCGGGCGCGAGATGGACTACCGCTACCGGCTCACGGGGGAGCACAGGTACCTGGCCGTGTCCTATGGCTTTGTGGCTCCCGACATGGTTCTGGTCCACTCGGAGGACGTCACCGAGCATAGGCAGGCCCAGCACGCCCTGCAGAGAGAGCGCGACTTCATCTCAGCCATTCTGGACACCGTGGGCACCTTGGTGGTGGTGCTCGACCCCCAGGGCCGAATCGTGCGCTTCAATCGCGCCTGCGAGCAGGCCACCGGCTATGCCTTCGGCGAAGTGGAGGGCAAACGATTCTGGGAGCTATTCCTTCTACGCGAGGAAGCGCAAGCGGTCAAGGAGGTGTTCCGCGACCTGGTGGCAGGGCAGTTCCCCAACGAGCACGAGAACCACTGGGTGAGACGCGACGGTGACCTCCGATTGATCGCCTGGTCGAACACCGCCCTTCTCGATGAAACCGGCGCCGTGGAGTACGTCATCGGTACCGGAGTTGATGTCACCGAGCGCAGGCGGGCGGAAGACGCCCTGCAACGGGCCAACGCCGAACTGGATCTGAGAGTACAGGAGCGGACCGCAGAGCTGTTGCGCCTCAACCAGGCGTTGGCTGAGAGCGAGGAGCGGTTCCGCCTCGCCTTCGAGCATGCCCCCGTCGGCATGGCCCTGGTCGGCCTCGATGGTCGCTTCCTGCGAGCGAACCACTCCCTCTGCAGCATGCTGGGATACCCGGAACAGGAACTACTACGCAAGAGCTTCCAGGAGCTCACTCATCCCGCGGATCTCGGGATCAGCCTGGAACTCCTGCAGGACATTGCCGCGGGCAGACGGGACTTCGGCTGGCTGGAGAAGCGATATGTCTGCCAAGATGGGCACGTGATCTGGGCCCTACTCAGTACCTCCCTCGTGCGGGACGCCCAGGGAAGTCCCGCCTACTACGTCTCTCAACTCCAGGACGTCACCGAGCGCAAGGAGGCCCGCGAGCTCCTGGAGGAGCGGGTAGCTGCCCGCACGCGGGAGCTCTCCGCCTTGTACGACGTGACCACCGTTGCTAGCGCCTCGCTGGATCTGCAGACGGTCTTGGCGCAGTCGCTTAGCCGGGTCCTGGAAGTCATGCGCTGTGAGACGGGCGGCATTCACCTGCGAGAGGGCCCCGAGGAAGTGCTTCGCCTCGCCCTCTGGCAAGGCCCCATCCCCGGGATGACCGACGAGACGGAGACCCTGAGCCCGCTGGGTCGAGAAGTGGACTGGGTGATGACCCATGGTGAGCCGCTGATGGTGAGCGACCTGTGGCCATCTGGTGTATCCCCGTCGCCACGGCCAGACCAAGCCGCTGGGCCGATCGCGTACGTCGGTGTTCCGGTACATACCAAGGGCCGGGTGTTGGGCGCCCTCAGCGTGGTGGGCGAGCCCGGACGTCGGTTCAGCGCCGAGGAGGTGGCCCTGCTGGCGTCAATCGCCGGCCAGGTGGGCGTGGCCGTCGAGAATGCGCATCTGTATGAGCAGGCGGAGCGCTTGGCCGTGCTCGAAGAGCGCGACAGGCTAGCCCGGGAACTGCACGACGCGGTCACCCAGTCGCTCTACAGCTCGTACCTGATGGTGGAGACAGCACGCCGGGCGGCGGATGCCGGAGACCTGGACCACACGAGGGCCAGCCTGACCCGGCTGGGTGAGGTACTCGGAACCGCCCTCAAGGAAATGCGCCTGCTGCTCTACGAGTTGCGCCCTCCCGCCCTGGAAGGGGAGACCCTGATCGGGGCGATCCACAAGCGGCTGGACGCGGTGGAACGGCGGGCCGGGTTGGAGGCGCGGCTGCTGGTGGAGGGCGACGCACGCGCGCCGGTTGAGGTTGAGGAGCCGCTTTACTGGATCGCCCAGGAGGCGCTCAACAACGCCCTCAAGCACGCTGCGGCTACCGCGGTAACGGTATCGGTCCAGGCTAGTGACGGTCAGGTATGCCTGGAGGTCGCCGACAATGGGCGCGGGCTGGACCCCCAGGCGGCAGAGAATAGTGGAGGTCTGGGACTCCATACTATGCGCCAGCGCGCCGAACGCGCAGGAGCGACCCTCCAGATCGACTCCAGGCCCGGGGCGGGCACGCGGATACGGGTCACCGTCAAACTGGACCCGGAGGAGGGACAGGGTGGTCGAAGTCATCCGGATCCTGGTCGCCGATGACCACGCGGTGGTGCGGGAGGGGCTGAGAGGCCTAATAGCCACGGAGCCCGGGATGGAAGTGGTAGGAGAGGCTGCAGACGGTCACGAAGCCGTTCTCAAGGCCAGCGTCCTTCGCCCGGACGTCATACTGATGGACCTGGTCATGCCTAAGCTGGACGGCCTTGAGGCCATCCGACAGATCAAGGCGCAGGACCCGAAAGCCCGCATCCTGGTGCTCACCAGCTTCGCCGACGACGACAAGGTCTTCCCCGCCATCAAGAGCGGGGCGCTCGGCTACCTGCTCAAGGACTCATCGCCTCATGATCTCCTTAAGGCCATCCGCGACGTGTATCAGGGCGAGTCCTCTCTGCATCCCACCATCGCCCGAATGCTCATTGGCGAGTTGAACCGGCCGACGACTCTGCCGCCAACTGCCAGCCCGCTCACCGAACGCGAGGTGGACGTGCTGCGACTGGTGGCGCAAGGCCTCACCAACGATGAGATCGGCACCCGGCTGTTCATCTCCGAGCGCACGGTGCGCACCCACGTCAGCAACATCCTGGGCAAGCTGCACCTGGCAAACCGCACCCAGGCGGCCCTCTACGCAGTGCGGGAGGGGTTCGCGCGCCTCGGTAAGCAGCACTAGCGCCTCGCCCGCCTACGTCTTCTGTCTCATTCCCATGCGTCAGAGGACCAGGCTCGATTGCCTCCAGATTCATTCTTTCGACATAGGGGATTCCCTACATTGGGCCGTTGTCAAGCCATCAGTCCTCTCCTATACTAATCCTGTAGGATTAGTATGCGGACGTCGCCCTCCTACTGGCTGTACGAGCGCATGGCATCGGCGGGGGCAACCGGTGGGGCACGGGAGTCGGCTCCCACTGGCGCTAATCATCGTTACGTGGCTGGCCCCAACGCCGCCCGCTCTGCTGGCGGACCCAGCCTAGGGTTAGCCCCTCCCCGGCTGGGTCAGTCTTCGGGCACATCGGGAACATGACCCGAGGCCCCGCGATCGGCTGCGAGTTCGATGCGGGATGCCAACCCAGCCCTCGGCGTGTCAGCCGAGGGCAGAGTGGTGCAGATGAAACAGGTAGTACGTACGTTAGGTAGACTGTTGGCAATGGCCCTGCTGGTGGCAGGATGCGGCGCCGGCGCTGCCGTGTCCGAATCCCAGACTGCGCCCCCCACCGCCACACCAGGCGCCCAGAGCGTCACCCTCATGGTCTGGGACCAGTTCCGGCGGGACACTGAGCGAGCCGTGGTGGATCAGCTGAACGCCGAGTTTGAAGCCGCCCATCCCGGGGTGAAGATCCAGCGCGTGGTCAAGAGCTTCGACGACCTTCGTGTCACCGTGGCGTCGGCGCTACAGGACTTGAACGGCCCGGACGTCGTCCAGGTCAACCAGGGTTCTGACATGCGCATCGCGGTGCAGGCCGGTCTTCTGCTCAGCCTCACGCCGTACCTGCCCCAGTACCGCTGGGATGAGCGCTTCTCCGCCAGCATCCTGGCACGCAACAGCTTTTCCGGGGACGGGTACCAGTTCGGAACCGGCAACCTGTACGGGCTGTCGCCCACGGCCGAGGTGGTCGGCGTGTACTACAACAAGGACAAGTTCAGGGACCTGGGACTGACGGTACCCAGAACCTTCGCCGAGTTCGAGGCACTGCTATCCAAGGCCAGAGAGGCCGGAGAGACACCCATCGAGTTCGGCAACCGGGACCCGTGGCCGGGCATCCCCGTATTCAGTGCTATCGAACACGTTCTGCTGCCGGATCGTTCCTGGCTGGATGAGTTCGTCTATGGCCAGGGCAGTACCTCGTTTGACATCCCGGAGAACCTCCAAGCCGCGGCCAAGCTACAGCAGTGGGTGCAGTCCGGCTACTTCACGGAGGGGTTCCATGACATCGGCTACGAGGACTCCTGGCGGCGATTCGCGCGCGGTGAGGGGCTGATGATGCTCACCGGCAGCTGGCTGAGTGCAGACATCGTCAGGACCGGCGGAGAGAGGTTCGGCTTCTTCCTCCTGCCCCCGCCACGGCAGCCGGGCCACTGGCTGGCCATCGGAGGAGTGGGAGTACCGTTCTGCATCCGCAACGGGACCAGGCACGCCGACCTGGCAGCCGAGTACCTGGATTGGATGGTCTCGCCGCGGGCGGGAGAGCTCTGGTTGGCCAAGGGCGTCCTGCCGGCGGTGCCGGTGCACGCCTCCAGAATCCCGTCCGGCACCCTGCTGGGCGACGTCGTCTCCGCCTACGAAGCCATGAGCGTGACCGACGGGGTGGGCCAGTACATAGACTGGGCCGGTCCCACCCTGTACGACCGGTTGGGGGCGGCCATACGCAACCTCATGGCCCTGGAGGTCAGCCCCGAGGAGACCGTGGCCGCCATACAGGCGGAGTACGCCAGGCGACACTGACAGGGCACGACCGCCGGGCCAGACCGCTCCCCTGGTCTTAGCCTAGAGGAAAGCACATGGATCAGGCGCATCCCACATCACGAAGTTCAGATACTCCAGTCGTCAGAGAAGCCGACGCGAACACTATCCCTGCCTTCGCCTCCCCCGGCAGCGACGCCGAGCGGCCCGCCATCACCCGCCGCGGCTTCCTGCGTGGCATCGGTGTCGCCGCCGCCGGCGCCGCTCTGGCGGGGTGCGGAACGCCATCGGCGATGGGACCGCGCCGCACCAGGGCCGTCCAGTTGGTGTACCAAGAAGGCCGAAGTGAGTGGCTCGTGACCACGGCGCAGCACATGCTGGAGCAGTTCCATACCTCCAATCCGCACATCAGCGTCTTCCTCGCCCAAGACCCCGAGAACACCGCCAGCCAGATGCTCTCCGATTTCCAGAACGGCACGGCGCCGGACGTCTTCGCCGGTTGCTGTGACTCCCTTCCTCTGTGGGCACAGGCCGGCTACCTTCTCGATCTGCGTCCCTACGTAGAGGCGGATCTGGATGAGGCCACCGTGGACGATTGGCACCCGGCTCATTACCGGGCCTTGTTCACCCACAGCGGGGTGCAGTATGCCCTGCCCAAGTGTCAGGGTGCGCTCGTCCTGTACTACAACAAGGACTTGTTCGACCAGTACGGCGTGGAGTACCCCACGGACGCCTGGACCCACGATGACTATCTGGAGGCCATGAGAGGCCTGGTCCGCCCCATGGACCGGACGGGCAAGATAGACCTCTGGGGAAGCATGGTTGACGTGAGCTGGGGGCACCTCCAGGTCCACGTCAACGGCTGGGGAGGGCACTTCGTTGATCCTCTGGATCCCAGACGCAGCCTCATGGCTCAGCCTGAGGCCCTGGAGGCTCTGCAGTGGCTGCGCGACCGCATGTGGGACGACCACACTATGGCCAGCCTCCTGGACGTGCGCACCATCGCCCCGTGGCAGGCGTTCGTCGAAGGGCACCTGGCGATGGTGGAGGAGGGATCGTGGTCGCTGAAGCGCATCCTTGAGAACGCCAACTTCAGGGTTGGCGTCGCCCCTCTGCCGGCAGGACCGGCTCGCCGGGCCACTCTGGCCACCGCCGACGGCTTCGCCATCTATGCCGGCACTAGACACCCCGAGGCCGCCTGGGAGCTGCTCAAGTTCCTGATCAGCCCCAGGTACGGGCGGGCAATGGCCCAGGCCCAACTGCTTCATCCGGCACGGGCATCGCTGGTCGGCGAATGGGCCAACTTGGTGCGGGAGCAGCACCCAGGCAGGTCGCGCGACATGGATCTGAGTGTGTTCGCCGATGGCCACCTGCGGGGTTACTCGGTGACGGCGGAGATCTTCGCCAACATGGCCGAGGCCCGACGCCTGGCCCAGGCAGCTTGGTCGCGCATCTTCACTCTGGGCCAGGCGCAGACTGACCTCGTGAGAACCCTCTCGGCGCAGATTGACGCGGCTCAACAGGCAGGGGCCTAGGAGGCGAGGTGCGACTGGCACGTGTCTGGAAGGCGCGTCGTGGCCCGCCCATTGCCTGGGCCCTGCTGCTGGCCCTGATCCCAGTGGCCGTCGTAGGCATGGCTCTGTACTCCGCTTATCGCCAGGCTTCCGCCGAACTGCTGATCGAACGCAACCGGCAGTTAGCCTACCTGTCTGCCGCTCGACTCGAAGACGAGTTCCTCGGGTTCGCTGCCGTCCTCACCTCACTGGCGCGGACGCCCGAGGTCTCCGGCGGAAACGTGGCCGAGCAGCAAGCCGCGCTCCAGAGGGCGGCCTCGCGTTTGGCCGCATTCGACACAGGAGTCGTGCTTCTGGACAGCTACGGCACGGTGCGCGCCACCATGCCCGAACGCCCCCAGCTGCTCCTGCAGGACTGGTCCCACCACCGATTCTTCCAGGAGCTGCTCGCGTCCACTGAGGTGGCCTTCTCCGACGGGGTGCATGAAGGACCTAGCCCGAGCATGGTGACCATCATAGGCGTGCGGATTCTGAACGATCGGGGTCAGTTCGCCGGGGTGCTGGCCGGCATGTTCGGCCTGGGGAAGTCCACCGCCAGTTCGTTCTACGCCAGCATCGTGCGGCTGCGCATAGGTCAGAGCGGAACCACTTATGTCGTCGATAGCAACGGCCGCATCCTCTATGACTCCAGCTACGCTCAGGTCGGCGCCATCTTCGACGCCCGGGGACTCCCCGCCGGGGCGCTACAGGGCATCGGAGGAGCCAACCAGACCTACGACAGCCCAGGCCGCAGCATGGTCTCCGCCTATGCTCCCGTGCCTGGGACCGGGTGGACGCTCATCACCGAGGAAGACTGGGCTACGGTCACCCACGACACCAGGCGCTACCTTGACGTCCTGCTGATTCTGCTGGCCGCAGGTATGACCCTGCCGGCAACGGGAGCAACGCTCCTGATGCGCCAGAGCCACACGGACGCCCAGGCTCAGGAGCAACTGGCCCAAGCCAGACAGGTGGCGGGCTTGGCCCGAGAGGCTCTGGTGCCAAAGCACCTGCCTCTGCTGCCAGGCTGGAAGCTGGCCGCCAACCACGGGCCCGCCGGTGCCATCTGCGGCATGTTCTACGACTACCTGTTCCTGCCCGACGGTCGCCTCATGCTGGCCATAGTACAGGTTCACGACCCCAGTGCATACGCGGCCTTTCTGGCCGCCACCGCCAGAGCCGTCCTGCGCCACACTGCCCGCCAGCTGGTCCCTCCCTCGGCGGCGCTCTCCCAGGTCAACGACTCAGTGTGCCCGGAGGTGTCGGAAGGCCATACCGTGACCTGCCTTTACGCCATTCTGGATCCGGGCAGCGGTCGGCTGGAGCTGGCTCATGCCGGGGATGCGCTGGCCCATCACCTCTGCAGCAACGGGCCCGCGCCGCTGGAGCCCCCCGGGCCACCCTTGGGCCTGCGACTGGACGCTCAATACCATCAGAGTGAGGTTAGGCTTGAGCCGGGCGAAGCGCTGCTCCTCGCTGCCGGCGGGCCGGCCCGGCGAAGCGGCCAGACGGAGAGCCGCCTGGAGGCCGTTCAGGCGCTACTGGATCGAGCGGCCGGCATCGCAGCCCCAAGGCCGGAGGCGTCGGTCCACGAGGGGCAGTCGCAGGACGGTTCCACCGTGTTGCTGCTGGAGAGGACGGGAGACGCCCTCGAGCAGCCACCGCTGACCCGAGAAGCCTCCTGATGGCGACGGGCCCATCCAAGAGCGCGATTCCCCTGGAGAAGCTGAGCCGCCTGCTGACTATCGGGGCATTCCTGACCGCGCTCATGGCGGCGGTTGCCGCCCCGCTGCTGGCCCTATCATGGGGCCGCCACCCCTTCCCAGGATTCCTGGTCGAGTCGACCCTCGTGGTGAACGGCTACCGATTCCCAGGGGGGCCGGAGGGACTGAGCTACCCCCAGCAGGTGCTGCGCATCGGTGACGTGGCCGTAGCCAGCCCCTCCGAGTTCCAGGCAGTTCTCCGCGCGCACGCGGCCGGCGACTCAGTGTCCCTCGTCACCCGGTCGCCCGAGGGGACAACGCACCTCTATCCGTCAGTCCTGCTTGGCTCGATTCCCGGCAGGGACATGCTGCAGCTCTTCTGGCTGCCCTACCTGGCTGGCCTGATCTACCTGAGCATCGGGGCGTGGATCTACGCTGCCCGGGGCATGACGCGGCCGGGGCGGGCGCTGGCCTTCTTCTGTGCCTGCGTCTCGGTGGTCAGCCTTCTCTTGTTCGACCTCTCCACTACCCACGCCTTTCCATTCCTGTGGACGGTCGCCGTGGCTCAGATCGGCGGCACCCTGATCAGCCTGGCCCTGCGGTTCCCGGTTGAGTGGCGGCCGGTGCGGAGCCGAGCCTGGCTGCTGAGCCTCCCCTATCTTGTCTCCATCGCATTCGCCGCCTGGGGGGTGCTGGCAATCCACGATACCGCGCGACCCTGGGCCTACGTCGCCGCATGGGGTGCCAGCTACCGATATGCCGCTCTGGCGGTGGCCACGTTCCTGGCGATCATGGCCTACCGAGCCAGGGTGGGCGAGCCCAACCTGGTACGGCGGCAGGCGCGCCTGATGCTCTTCGGCAGCGCCCTGGCCTTCCTGCCCGTGAGCGTCTGGTTCGTGGCCCCCGTCGTCGGCGTGCCCCTGGCGTTCGACGCGGTGCTGTTTGTGCCCAGTCTGGTCATCTTCCCCCTCTCAGTGGGAATCGCCATCTCCCGATACCACCTATCCGAGGCGGAAGCGCTCGTCAACCGAACCTTGGTCTACGGCGTACTCACGGCCGTCCTGGCGGGAGTGTTCACCGCCCTACTCGGACTCTCCCAGAAGCTCTTCGTCGCCTTCACGGGGGAGAAGAGCGATGCCGCCCTGGTGATAACCACGATGATAGTCGCCACGGCCGTGGCCCCCCTCAGGAAGTACGCCGACGGACTGCTCACCGCCCAGTTCGCCGCACCTCCCGACGCCGCCCGTGGCCTCAGGCAGTTGGCCGAACAAGTCCAGGCCTTTACCCGGATGAGCGAGTCGAGCGAGATCGTCGGCTACCTCCTGGAACAGGCTTCGTCCTGCTTGCGGGCGCAGTCGGGGGCCGTGAGCCTGGAGTCAGGAGGTCGACTGCGCGTCGTGCATACCATCGGCCGCTGGACGGGAGAAGCTTGGCTGAGCGTGCCTCTGGAGTGCCATGGCATGCGCTACGGCGTGCTCTGGCTCGGTCCCTCGGTGGACGGACAGCAGTACAGCCGGGAGCACTTCGATGCCCTCAGGCGGGCCGCAGCCCAGGTCGCCCGCGCCGTCCACCTGGACAGGGCAGGGCGCCCGCTCCCGGCACCGGATGTGCTGGGCGGAGTGCCGCGTACGACCGAGCACGGCCCACGGCTGCTCGCGCGAGACCGGGTCACCGAGCCAACGGCGTGCAACGCCAGGCCGCCTACCGACATCACTTCGACCATCGTATCGCGTTACAGATGATGACCAAGTTCGCGCGCGGGCTCCAGGGCGCCGTTTGCCGCGCCTTCGTCGTGTCAGCCCAGGCGACAGGGCTTTGGTCACAGCCCAAGGGAGTAACCACCATGTATCTGCGAAAGACCCTCCTCCCGTCCCTGATCATGAGTGTGATGCTGATAGCGCCACTACCCCGGCCGCCTGCACGGCCGGCCCTGTTCACTGAACCACAGCCTGCCTTCATCGCCGGCGCCGAGAGCCATCTTCGCGAGCTGCCCCTGCAGTTTGAGGCCAACCGCGGCCAAGCAGAAGCGGGCGTCATCTTCCTGGCTCGCGGTCCCGGGTACAACGTGCTGCTCGGCACGGACGGGGCGCTCCTGGCCCTGGCGGGCCCCTCGGCCGGCCAACCGCCGACTGTGACACGCCTGCAGCTCGTTGGCGCTGCCTCTGAGCCGATGGTGACTGGCCTCGAGCCACTGCCGGGGGTCGTCAACTACTATCTGGGCAGTGATCCATCGGCTTGGAACACTAGGATTCCGACCTTCCGCAAAGTACGCTACCAGGAGGTCTACCCAGGCATTGACCTGGTCTTCTTCGGCCAGGGAGGGCAACTGGAGCACGACTTCCTGCTCGCGCCCGGCGCCAACCCCGACGTAATCACCTTGTGCGCACAGGGCGCGGACGCCATCAGAGTGGATCCCGGGGGCGACTTGGTCCTTACCGTCGGCGAGGCCGAACTCCGCCTGGCCAAGCCTCTCATCTACCAGAACGTAGGTGGCCGGCCGGAGCCCATTGATGGCGGCTACGTCCTTAAGGGCGATGGCCGGTACGGCTTCTGGGTGGACTCTTTCGACACCGACCGGCCTCTGTTCATAGATCCCGTGCTGAGCTACTCTACGTACTTCGGCGGTAGCGGCGACGACTGGGCTCACAGTATCGCCCTCGATGCCGCCGGCGACGTCTACATCACCGGCTCCACCACCTCTACTGACCTGCCTCTCATGAACCCGGCACGGTCCGGGTCCTTCGGCGGAGGCGTCAACTGCCCCTCGGACGAAACTCCCTACCGGCTCTGCTACGACGCCTTCGTTACCCGGCTGAGCGCCGCGGGGTCGGAACTGATCTACTCCACCTACATCGGCCTCCCTGGCGACGACGAGGGCAGAGGCATAGCTGTGGACTCGGCTGGCAACGCCTACATGACCGGGTTCGTCTCGCTGAATAGCGAGTCCCTGCCAGACATGTTCATCTGCAAATACGCCCAGCTCGCCAGGCTGGATCCAGCCGGTGCGCTCACCTACTGGACGTCCTTCGGCTCGGTAGAATCCAAGGGGCTCGCCATCGCCGTGGACTCCGCCGGCCAGGCATACGTCACCGGCAGAGTAGCCAGCAGCGGCTTCCCTACCACCGCGAACGCCATTCAGGCCGACAGACTGGAGCTGGTGGATGCCTTCGTCGCTGCGATCGACCCCGCGGGCGATGAGCTCCTCTACTCCACCTACCTGGGCGGGAGCGGGGAGTACTGCGGCCTGTGCTCCACCGTCGGCCGAGCCATCGCGGTGGACGATGAGGGCATGATCTATGTCGCCGGCCAGGCTGCCGCCAGCTTCCCTACGACTGCGAACGCGTATCAGCGCTCTTTCGATGGGCTGTGGAAGGCCTTCGTAGCCAAGATTGACCCGGCACTCCCGGGCGAGTCGGGCCTGCTCTACAGCACGCTCCTGGGCGGCACCACCCTCAGCGACTTCGCCTACGGTCTCGCCCTGGATGGCGACGGCAACGTGTACGTCACCGGCTCGACTCAGACTGACGACTTCCCCACCACGGCGAACGCCTTCGACCGCACCTGCGGCACTGATGGCATCTGCAACACCACCGACAACATGGTCTGTGACTACGTCCTGCCGGGCCAGCCCCCGATCTGCCACGTAGATGCCAAGTCCGACGTCTTCGTGGCCAAACTGGACCCGTCGCAGTCCGGGGCGGCATCACTCCTCTACGCCACCTACATCGGGGGCTCGGGGCATGAGTCGGGCCATGCCATAGCTGTGGACGGGTCGGGCCGCGCCCACGTAACGGGAAAGACAGCCTCGCCTGACTTCCCATCGGTCGCTCCCATCCAGCGGGAGATAGGCGGCAACTTCGACGTCTTTGCCCTCAGGCTCGGCCCTGCCGGTTCCAGCCTCGACGCCTCGACGTTCCTGGGCGGGGGTGGCGACGACGTGGGCCAGGGGATCGCCGTGGACCTCGCCGGTTCTGCCCATCTGACCGGCTGGACCGGTTCCCAGGCATTCCCCACTGCCGACCCATTGCGACCTCGAGCCGGTGGCTGGGAGGTCTTCGTTGCCGAGATCAGCTACCCTGACAGCCCCCAGCCAGGACCGGGTCCGCTCCCCGACCTGGGCGTGTTCCTGCCCCTTGTCCTCAGGTGATGAGGGAGACAAAGAAACGTACTCAGGAGACGCACCGGTGACCGTGTGAGCAGCTGCCAGCGTGAGGAGGGGCGCCCTCCGCCGTGAGAGGACGTCGACCGGCAGGAGGCGCGCCCGTGTCCCCTGGTCTGCGCCCTGCCGTCGCAGACCAGGGGCCTCACACTGGTGCTGGGGCCTACCCTCACGCTGGTGTCTCAGGGCCCGCTCTGCGGCGTTGTCGGGCGAGGGTACCTGAGAGAGCTCGGCGCCGGTGAGCGGCGGCTCCGCTCCTTGCGCGACGGCTCAACCGGTGTCATTCGTTCCCTCGGCCACTGCGTCCCCCCTTGGTGCCATCCTCTGAGGCAGCCGCCCTCGAGTGGCCCTCTCGTACACCCCTCCGCCACCACGTCACGGAGATCCAGCCTGGCTCCTCCCCCGGACCCCAGACCTACCACCCTTGGCGGCCATAGGCTGCCAGTGTATACTATTCTGGAAATGGAAGATTCCGGCTCAACCACGTCCGACTCACCGGCCAGCTGGCCGTCTGCTGGCGTCATTCCCTCCACCGTCCCAGCCCCGGTACCCTCCGTGAGCGTCCCTGACGTCCTCCACCGCCTCCAGGCCCCAGTGAACGACCTGCCGCCGGGCGAGGCGTCTGCCTACGATGCGGCGGCGGCCGCCGCCTCGGGGGTTGCCCATGCCTGAGTCACAGGTAGCCACCACCCTCTTCCTCCAGTTCCTGGTCATACTGGCACTGGTGCTCGTGAACGGGCTCTTCGCCATGTCCGAGATAGCCATAGTCTCGGTGCGGCGCGCCAGGATGCAGCAGCTATCCGAAGAGGGAGACAGGCGCGCCCAGGTGGTCCTGGAGCTGGCGGCCGACCCCAACACCTTCCTTTCCACCATTCAGATCGGCATCACCCTGGTGGGAATACTGGCCGGCGCCTACGGCGGAGCCACTATCGCCCCCGTCCTCGCCACCCTCCTGGCCGGGGTCCCCATCCTAGGTCGCTACGCCTCCGCCGTGGCCCTGACCATCGCCGTGGTAGGCACCACGTTCCTCTCCCTGGTGGTGGGCGAGCTGGTGCCGAAGCGCCTGGCCCTGCACTATGCCGAGCCCATCTCCCTGGGCATCGCCCGCCCGATGCGCGCCCTTTCCCGGCTGGTTGGGCCAGCTGTGAGCCTGCTTAGCGGCTCCACGGAAGTGCTCACCCGCGTCTTCGGCATACGCGGTTACGCCGAGCCTCCGGTCACCGAGGAGGAGATACGGGTGCTGGTGGAGCAGGGCACCATCGCCGGCATCATCGAGGAAGTCGAGCGCGACATGGTCGAGCGCGTCTTCCGCATGGGCGAGCGCCAGGTAGACGCCATCATGCGGCCTCGCACCGAGGTGGTCTGGCTCAACATCGAAGACCCCACCGAGGAAGTCCGGCGGGTGATCGAGGAGAGCTCTTACTCTCGCTTCCCCGTGGCTCGCGAGAGCCTGGATGAGATACTGGGGATCGTCCACGTGAAAGATCTGCTGCTTCAGTGCCTGGCGGGCGAGCCCCTGGACCTGCAGAAGGCCCTCAGCGAGCCGCTCTACATCCCGGAGAGCATGCAGGTGTTCCAGGTGCTGGAGCTGTTCAAGCAGGCCGGGCTGCCCATCGCGCTGGTGGTGGACGAATACGGCATCTTCCAGGGTCTGGTGACCCTGGACGACATCCTCGAAGGCATCGTGGGCGAGATCCCAGAGCGGGATGAGATCGAGGAGCCCATGGCCGTTCAGCGCGAGGACGGCTCCTGGCTGCTGGATGGCCTCCTGCCGGTGGATGACTTCAAGGACCTCTTCGGCATAGAACAGCTGCCGGAAGAGGAGGAGTACCAGACCCTGGCCGGCTTCGTGGTAGCCCAACTGGGCCGCATCCCAGCCGCCACCGATCACTTCCAGTGGGACAAGCTGCGCCTGGAGGTAATGGACATGGACGGCAACCGGGTGGACAAGGTGCTGGTCACGCCAGTGGAGGACAAGACCACCCAGGAGTGAGCCTCCTAGCGACGCCCAAGTCTGGGAGTCTCCCGGATTCGTGGGGGCCGCTTCTGACGCTGCCCGGAGCCACCGGCAAGCCAGCCCTAGCTGGCCGCCAGCCAGTCCTGCCACATCGTCTGTGCTTCCTCCAGCGTCCGCACTTCGGTGTAGAGGACGAGACCGGTCCTCAATGGGGCTCGCCTGGCCAGGTGCTCCGCCCAGGCGGCGAAGCTGCCATACTCGACGCGATAGCTCGAGATGCCCACGCCATAGCCGGCTTCCACCCCCAGGATACCCCGAAGGCCGTCCTGCTGGGCCAGGTAGTGCTGCACGCCCAGCTGAGTGCTGACTCCGGAGAAGACGTCCGGGTGCCGCCGCAGCACTTCCACCACATGGCCGCCGGGCGTGTGGGGCATGCTGCAGAAGTGCAGGAGCACTCGCCCACCGAAGGCCCGCCCGATCTGGGCGTAGTAGGGCACCACGAACTCCTCGATGAACTCCGGCCGCAGGTTGATGATGCAGTCCTCACCCACCCGCAGCGCCCCCTCGAGCGAGACGCCGAAGTTGGTGATGGTGTCCTTCAGCGACATGCCCGCCAGAGCGAAGAGGTGCTGCTCGGTCTCGATGAACGTCTCCGTGCATACCTGCAGCACGTGGTGCAACTCGCCAGGGTGCTCGTACAAGTCCGTGTAGAAGGCCTCCCCGCGCAGGAGCATGGCCACGCTCAGGGGGCCCAGCCGCATGGGCGTCACTATCGGCAGCCAGTCGGGCGCTCGGTCGCGGTAGTAGCGCACGGCGTCGCAGGCCGTGGGGAAAAGCCCTCCATCCAGCGGTGGCTTCCGCAGGGCAGCCATGTCCGACCGGCTCTTCAGCAGCGGCACCACCCACGGCCCCAGGTCCTGAATGACATCTATGTCCGGCCGTGGAACGATGAGGTCGGCCCCGAACATCGAGGGCAGGATGCCGTCGCCGAAGTTGTTGATGGCCAGCGCCGGGACGATATCGGACCCGACTGCAAGAGTGTCGCTCAGGATGCGTTCCTGAAGGGTGAAGAAGGTGCGGTAGTCGAGTATGTCCTCGAAGACGAGGTCGGCGCGATTCTCGGGCCGGTTGATCCAGATACCCAGAGGAAGGCGGTCCACCGGCTGCCAGGCCAGGCTGGCGCGCTGTCGCCGCATGATCTCTTCGACGTGAGATTGTGGCGGCCTATCCAGTGACAGCGTTCGAGCGCGCAAGGCACTCCTCCGTTGTTCGTCTAAGTGTCTGGTTTCGAAGGGGCTCACGCACGAGTCCGACCACCCGCGGTCCTTCTGCAGTCCCGTAACACCCGGCAAGGTCTCCGGTTACCGCAAGCAGGCACTCGCGGCCCTTGGCGCCGTGCTGGCTGTCCACCAGGAGGAAGTCGTGCCCCAGCTGCGACAACACCGCGGCCGCCAGCGGCGATCCGAGAGTCACCATGCCGCGGATAGCAGGCCGTCCGGCGAGCATCCTGGCTTTGGCAGTGTTCTTGTGCATCTTGGCTCCTCAGCCGCCGCACGATGCCGCCCGGCGGGTTGTGAATGACGGCGCGATCGCGAGGCCAGTGGCCACTCGGCCCTACACCATCAACAGCCCCCCATTCACGTGTATGGTCTCACCGGTCACAAACGAGCCCCAGTTACTGGCGAGCATGACGATGGCCCCGGCTACCTCGTCCGGGTGCCCATTACGCCCCAGGGGAGTGGCCTCACGGAAAGCCTGCATCCGTTCCGGTGAGGAGACGCGTTCGTGGAAGCGAGTCTCGATCACGCCCGGCGCCACTGCGTTCACCCGGATCCCGTCGGGGGCGAGCTCCTTGGCCCAGCCTCGGGTCATCGCCCCCAGGGCCGCCTTGGCCGCACCGTAGTGACAGGCCCCAGGCGCCCCAGTGTACGCAGCGATGCTGGTGATGTTGATGATGGCGGCGCCGTCGGACTGCCTGAGCAAGGGTAGGGAGGCCTGCGTTACCAGAAGGGCGCTGAGCAGGTTGACGTCCAGCATCTCCCGCAGCAACTCGGGGGTCACCTCCTCCATGGGCACGCGCCGATTGATGCCACCGGCGTTGTTCACCAGGATGTCCAGCCGACCGGCTTCTCTCCGGACCTCTTCGATCGTGCGCTGCGCCTCGGACGGCTGCGTCAGGTCGGCCTGGATCAGAAAGGCGCTGCCGCCGTCGGCCGAGATGAGCTCCACCACCTCCTGGGCCTGCTCTCGACTGCGGAAGCAGTGCACCGCCACCTGGGCCCCTGCCTTGCTCAGGGCCAGGGCCGCACTCCTGCCGATGCCGATGCCGGCGCCGGTAACGAGGGCCACCCGGCCGCTCAACCCGAGTCCACTTACCATGTCCGTGTCTCCCGATCGGTCTCGGTGGCCGCCATCAGCCGGCAGCCACACGCTTCAAGGTCTCCATGTAGTGCCGGAAGCCCGACAAAGGAATGTCGGGGGAGATGATGTGGTCCAGCGCTGGTATGTATCCCGCCGACTTGCCCAGCACGGGCATCTTCGACAGCACCTCAGCCTCGATGGCCCGCGGGCCCTGCATCAAAGCGCGCTTGTCAATGCCTCCGATCATGGCCAGCGAGGGACACTGGCGGCGCACCGCCACCGGATCCATACCGGCCGCCACCTCCAGCGGCGTCGTTCCCGTCATGCCGGCGTCGAGCCAGATGGGGATGAGCTCGCTTACATTGCCGTCGCTGTCGATGATCACGTGCCTGACGCCCCTGCTGTGCAGGAAGTCCGCGATGCGTCGGTAGCTGGGCGCCAGGAAGCGCCGCACCGTCTGGGGCGAGAGGAGGGAGGCCGTCTTGTAGGCCATGTCCTCGGCGCCCAGGAGGAACCAGTCCACTTCGACATCGCGCAGGGCCCCGGCGACTGCGTCCAGGACGAAGCCCGTCCAAAACTCGACCATCTCCTCCACCAGCCTCGGTTGGTCGTGGAAGGCGACGCAGGCCCCCTCTACGCCCATCCAGTCCCGCAGCTGGGCGAATGGCCCGTGGGCCACCAGAACCAGCGGGTAGTCCCGCCCCCGCCACTGCTGTACGCGCGAGGCCCAGTCCGGAGGGTAGCGCGAGGGCTCATCGGCCTGGTAGCGGGCTTTGAGCTCGGCAAAGGAACTCCGCTCCTTGACTGGGAAGTCGAGCCACTGCATGGAGCCGAAGTCCCGCCGGTCCTTGTACTCCCTCACTACCGCCCCTACCGGGTTGGTGTAGACCAGGTGCTGCTCCGTCTCCTGGAGGATCGTCCTCGGGTGTGGTGGCACAGGCCCCAGGTCTAGCGGGATGCGCCAGAAGGGGGCCAGCATGGCGTCGAGGCCGAAGTACTCCGCCAGGTCGACCCCCCGGGGCAGACCTTCCTCTTCCCAGCGCTGGATCGTGGCCGTGGGCGCCCGCATGGAGTAGTAGAACAGGCGGTCCGGCTCGCCGAACGAAAGGCAGGCATCCAGGCGCTCGCGGGAGTTCATGTGTGGCTCGCCCTCTCCCTGCCCCACCTAGACCGAAGCCAGGCCGAGCTGCGCCAGCCGATCCGGCTCGCCGAGGTATACGTTCTGCTTCAGCAGCTCTTCCTGTACCGAGGTGATACTCACTCCCCGCGCCGAGGTACCCGAGCGAGCCGCCACAGCGCAAGCGACGCCCGCCCCTTGCCCGATTAGGTAGCAGGACGCCTGACCTCGCACCAGGCCCCTGGGATCGGTAGAGACGCTCTTGCCGCTGCCGATGACCACGTTGTCCACCCCTTGGGGCAGCATGATGCGGTAGGGGACATCGTGCGAGCGAGGTGGGTGCACCACCCCGCCTCGCGAATGCCGGTAGTAGGCCGTCTGCACCCCGATGACATCGTCGAAGGTGGCTCCGTCGGCCACCTGCTGCGCCGTGAGGTCGAAGCCGGCGTCAATCCAGCGGGTGTAGCGCACTCCCGTCACCGCCGCCGACTCGGACACGTACGCCTTCTCGAACCCCGGGAAGTGCTTCACCAGGAACTCGGCGATGTAGGGGATCAGCCGCCGCGCCTCCATCTCCGCCCGCGAGTGGGTCCTGATGTCCAGGTGGTCTATGGCGAAGTTGCAGGAGTTGATCAGCACCGCGCCGGATGAGCGGTAGGCGAACATGCCGAAGACGTCTATGGCCTGGCACAACCCCACGTCGCGGGCGTAGTCGCCCCGGGCGATGGCCTCCCGAATCAGGCTCATCTTCTGCGCCCCCCAGTGGGGCAGGTGGAATACCCCTCGCTCGCGCCAGTTGGCGATGAAGTCTTCCACCGGAGTCACCCGGTCGGAGTACTGCTGCCACTCTTCCGGATGGGTCTCGAAGTATTCCACGATGGCCTCTATGTCCACGCCCCGCATCTGGAAGAGAAGGCTGCCCGAGTCGGGAGGGGTGTTGCGCACCGGTGCGCCTGCCCACGCAGCCAGGTCGGCGTCTCCGGTGGCATCCACGAACTGCTGGGCCAGGATGGCCTGACGGCCGCCCTTGCTCTCGGTAGTTACTCCCCGGAGCAGGCTCCCCTCCTTGAGCACGTCCGTCACCCACGTCTCCAGGTAGGTCTCCACGCCCGCATCCATCACCATCTCGACCAGCAGGTGGCGGAATACCTCCTGATCGAAGGGCCACTGGGGCAACTTCCGCGTGCGCCAGTCCGGCGTGGTCGCGGCCCGCTCTCCCAGCTTGTCCAGCACCTCTTCCAGAATCCCTCGCGTGACCAGCCGCCCGTCGCCGGTGAAGGCGAAGTTGGTGATGGAGGTCATCAAAGCGGCCGATGCTACCCCACCGAGTACGCCCATCCGCTCCACCAGCACCGTCTTCGCCCCGGCCCGCGCCGCTGCTACCGCCGCCGCTACTCCCGCTACGCCGCCACCGGCCACCAGGACGTCGGCCTCGTCCAGGACCGGGATCTCCCGTCTCGGTTCCGTGATCTCACCCATCTGTCTCACTCCTTGGGGCCTTCGGTTCACCGCCCGAGGGGGCCCGGGCCTAACCCAGGCCCAACTCTCTGAGGCGTTCAGCATCTCCCAGGTGCACGTTCTGTCGCAGCAACTCCTGTTGCACTGCTCTTATGTTCACGCCCTGCGCGGTCGTCCCGTCCTCGGCAGCAACGGCCGCCGCGACCCCAGCACCCTGACCCAGGACCACGCAGTGGCCCTCCGCCCGGAGGAGTCCCCGAGGCTGAGTGGAGATGCTCTTCCCGCTGGCAACGATGACGTTCTCCACTCTCTGGGGCAGCATGACTCGATAGGGGACGTCGGCGTAGCCCGGGCCGAAGAGCGTTCCCCCTCTCGGGTGCTTGTTCCGCATGGCCACCGTGCCGATCACGTCCTCGAACCGGCTCTCCTGCCCCAGCTCCTCCGCCGTGAAGTCGAAGCCGGCGTCAATCCAGCGGGTGTAGCGCACTCCCGTCACCGCCGCCGACTCGGACACGTACGCCTTCTCGAACCCCGGGAAGTGCTTCACCAGAAACTCGGCGATGTAGGGGATCAGCCGCCGCGCCTCCATCTCCGCCCGCGAGTGGGTCCTGATGTCCAGGTGGTCTATGGCGAAGTTGCAGGAGTTGATCAGCACCGTACCGGATGAGCGGTAGGCGAACATGCCGAAGATATCTATCCTTCGGCACAGGCCCACGTGCTCGGCGTAGTCGCCCCTGGCGATCGCCTCCTGCACCAGGGTCATGTGGTGGGTGCCGCCGTGGGGCAGGTGGAACATGCCCCGCTCCCGCCAGTTGCTCACGAACTCGTCCAGGGTGGTGACGTGGTCCTGGTGCTGCTGCCACTCTTCCGGATGGGTCTCGAAGTATTCCACGACGGCGTCTATGTCCACGCCCCGCATCTGGAACTGGATGGTGCCCGAATCCGGCGGAGTGTGCCGGAAGGGCGCGCCCGCCCAGGCGGCCAGGTCGGCGTCTCCGGTGGCATCCACGAACTGCTGGGCCAGGATGGCCTGACGGCCGCTCTTGCTCTCGGCGATGGCGGCCGACACCCTCCGGCCTTCCTTCACCACGCCCACCACCCAGGTCTCCAGCAGGGTCTCGACGCCGGCGTCCATCACCAGTTCCACCAGCAGGTGGCGCATGGCCTCCTGATGGTACGGTAACTGAGGCAGCGACCGGTTGCGCCAGTCCGCCATGGTGGCATCCCGGGCCGCCAGCTTGTCGAACATCTCTTCCAGAATGCCTCGCACCACCAGCCGGTTGTTCGCTACCGTGGCGTCGTTACCCATGGAGGTCATGAGAGAGGCGGTGGCCACCCCACCCAGTAACCCCAATCTCTCGATCAGCATGGTCCTGGCGCCGGCGCGCGCCGCCGCAACCGCCGCGGCCACGCCGGCAAGGCCCCCACCGGCCACCAGCACCCCCACTTCGTCCATAACCGGTATCTGGCGTTCCGGCTCGACCACAGTCTGCGTCACACTTTCCTCCTCGGGCGTCCCTTTCAGGAGCGCTCACTAGCGATGCCCTTACGCAGGCGCTCAATGCAGTCCCAGTTCCCCCAGCCGATCGGGCTCTCCCAGGTACACCTGCTGGCGCAGCAACTGCCGCTGCACCTCGGCCATAGGCAACTCCGGCAGACGCGAGCCCGACCGAGCCCCCAAGGCGGCGGCCACTCCGGCGGCCTGGCCCAGAACCAGGCAGCAGGGCTCGGCCCGCAGCAGACCACGCGGGTCGGTCGAGACGCTCTTGCCACTGCCCACGATGACGTTGTCCACGCCTTGGGGCAGCATGATGCGGTAAGGTAGCTCGGTGGCCACCGGCTGGTAGGCGTTGCCCCCCATCGGGTGCCTCACGGGCTTGGAGAGAACGCCGATCACGTCGGGGAACTTGCGTCCACTGGCCACGTCAGCCGGGGTGAAGTCGAAGCCGGCGTCAATCCAGCGGGTGTAGCGCACTCCCGTCACCGCCGCCGACTCGGACACGTACGCCTTCTCGAACCCCGGGAAGTGCTTCACCAGGAACTCGGCGATGTAGGGGATCAGCCGCCGCGCCTCCATCTCCGCCCGCGAGTGGGTCCTGATGTCCAGGTGGTCTATGGCGAAGTTGCAGGAGTTGATCAGCACCGCGCCGGATGAGCGGTAGGCGAACATGCCGAAGACGTCTATGGCCTGGCACAACCCCACGTCGCGGGCGTAGTCGCCCCGGGCGATGGCCTCCCGAATCAGGCTCATCTTCTGCGCCCCCCAGTGGGGCAGGTGGAACATCCCCCGCTCCCGCCAGTTGGCGATGAAGTCCCCCAGGGGCGTGACCATGTCCACGTACTGCTGCCACTCTTCCGGATGGGTCTCGAAGTATTCCACGATGGCGTCTATGTCCACGCCCCGCATCTGGAACTGGATGGTGCCCGAGTCGGGAGGGGTGTTGCGCACCGGTGCGCCTGCCCAGGAAGCCAGGTCGGCGTCTCCGGTGGCATCCACGAACTGCTGGGCCAGGATGGCCTGACGGCCGCTCTTGCTCTCGGCGATGGCGGCCGACACCCTCCGGCCTTCCTTCACCACGCCTACCACCCAGGTCTCCAGCAACGTCTCCACTCCGGCGTCCATCACCAGTTCCACCAGCAAGTGGCGCATGGCCTCCTGATGGTACGGTAACTGAGGCAGCGACCGGTTGCGCCAGTCCGCCATGGTGGCATCCCGGGCCGCCAGCTTGTCCAGCATCTCCTCAGGCAAGCCCTTGACCACCTGTCGGCCGCCGACGAGAGTCATGAAGTTACCCATGGAGGTCATGAGAGAGGCGGTGGCGACTCCGCCCAGCAGCCCCAGCCGCTCCACCAGGATCGTCTTGGCGCCGGCGCGGGCGGCGCTAACCGCTGCGGCCACCCCTGCCAGGCCGCCTCCGGCCACCAGCACCTCGGTCTCGGCCAGTACGGGAATCTCCCGCGCTTGCTCCACTATCGACTCCGGCATCCGCTGCCTCCTGCAAAGTCCTGTTCGCGCCCCAGCTGCTGCGCGAGTTCTCGGGCCGGGGCGAAGGTGTCCTAGATCGCCTTGCCCCGACGGCACCGGTCAACGGCCCCAGCACACCAGCCCTGAGCGCTGAACCGGCCGAATGGATGGCGACAGACAGCCCGCCATCCCCATCTGGCATGGCGGGACACACAGCACAGTCAGCTAAGTCAGGTGTAGGGCCGTGCGCTGAGTGCCCGGGAACGTCAGCCTAGGCCAGGCCACGCTCACGCAGCAGGGCTTCGTCGCCCAGGAACACGCCCTGCTCCAGAAGGCGCCGCTGCAGGGCCCGTACATCCAGTTGTCGCGGAG